>JBBSFO010000072.1:0-12885 GCA_038238655.1 Thermomicrobiales bacterium
AACCATGCCTTCGAGTTCGAGACGACGATTGATGGTGTCACCGCTTTTGCGTGGCTCGTGGCCAACACCGATCCGGCGCTCGTCCGACTCGAACTCGACGCCTTTTGGGTACAAAAGGCAGGGCATGATCCCGCCAGCCTACTCGAACAGTATGCCGGGCGCGTCCCCCTTGTCCATCTGAAAGATATGACGGCGGACGCGGAAGCGACCTTTGCGCCTGTCGGCACGGGTTCGGTGGACTTCACGCCGATCTTTGCCGCCGCCGAACGGGGCGGCGCGCAGTGGTACATTGTCGAGCAGGATCGCGCGGAAGGCTCTGCCATTGACGCGGCGCGCACGAGCCTGGAGAACCTGAAACAGATGGGCAAGGTGTAGATTCTCCGGTAGCCGGGCGCTCTTTTGAGCAAATTTCCAGCCTGCGCTACCGGACGGCGCTCAGTATGCTCGATCCACGAGAATCCGACCGCGAACGGGCTTGCCCGTGAAGAGGTCGGGGCCTTCGTCATCGTTATCGTGCAGCGGGATGCAGCGGATCGTTGCTTTCGTTTCCTGCTTCATCTTTTCTTCGGTCGCGGGATCACCGTCCCAGAAGATGTACGAGAAGCCCGCATTCGCCGCAACGCGCTCCTTCAGTTCGTCGTACAATGTGACCGTCGCGCTGTTTTCCTTCTGGAAATCGAGCGCGCGCGTATACAGAGCGTTGTGAATATCGTCCAGAAGCGCCTGCACGCGCCCGGCCAATCCGTCGAGCGGCACGGCTTCTTTCGTCCGGTTATCGCGACGGGCGAGTACCGCCTGACCCGCCGCGACATCGCGGGGACCGACTTCGATGCGAACGGGGACGCCCTTCAATTCCCACTCATTGAACTTCCATCCCGGCGTGTGCTCGGCGTCGCGATCCACTTTGACACGGACGCCCGCCGCCTTCAAGGCGCGCTCAATCTGCCCGGCGGCTTCAAAGACCTGCGCTTTCGCTTCGTCGGTACGCCAGATCGGCACGACAACCGCCTGCACGGGCGCGACACGAGGAGGCATCTGCAAGCCACTTTGATCGCCGTGCACCATGATGATCGCGCCAATCGCCCGCCAACTGAGACCCCACGAGGTATTCCACGCATACTCGCGCTCGCCGGAGGGGGCGAGGAACTGGATATTGAACGATCTGCCGAAATGGTCGCCGAGGTTGTGCGAGGTGCACGATTGCAGCGCCCACTTCTTGCCGCGCATCATTGATTCGAGCGTGTAGGTACGCAACGCACCGGCGAACTTCTCCGACTCGCTCTTGCGCCCCATCACGCAAGGGATCGCGAGTTCGTTAACGTAGAAATCGTTGTACACATCAATCATCTGGAGCGCGCGCTCCTCCGCCTCGTCGGCGGTGGCGTGCGCGGTGTGTCCTTCCTGCCACAGAAATTCGCGCGTGCGCAGGAAGGAGCGGGGGCGCTCCTCCCACCGCACGACGGAGCACCACTGATTGATGAGGATGGGCAGATCGCGATAACTCTGCACCCACTCCGCGAAAATGGGGCAAATGATGGATTCGGACGACGGGCGGATGGCGAGCCGCTCTTCGAGTTGCTTCGTCCCGCCCATCGTCACCCACGCCACTTCGGGCGCGAATCCCTCGATATGCTCCGCCTCCTTGGCGAGCATGGATTCGGGAATGAACATGGGGAAGTAGGCATTCTCGACGCCCGTCTCTTTGAACTGGTCGTCCAATCTGCGCTGCATATTCTCCCAAAGGCCGTAGCCATAGGGCTTGAAGACGCGGCACCCCGCCACGGGCGAGTTGTCCATCATCCCGGACCGTTTGACCACATCCACGAACCATTGATCGAACTGGTCATCATCCACATCCACGGGTTCTTCGATGAAATTCGATGCCACGGTAGTATCCCTTTCAGTTGGCGGCGTATCGTCGGCAGCACGCAGGTACCCGCGCACTCAGTACTCGGTACTCAGCACTCAGCACATCGAACAAGGCAGGGGTCAGCAGGGGATTGCGGAAATTAGCGCACCGGAAGCAGCCGCCCCTGCCGGGACGGTGCGGGGAGGCCACCATCGCCCGATCCATCGCGCAGTCCGCTTTGCGCGAACACGGCAGGGATCGTGCGGTAGAATCGGTTGTGGGCGTGCGCCAGATGCATGGTGCGTTCCTTCGGAACAAGCTACTACCCAACACGGTGAGTATCGCACACGCGTCAAGGCACGGGAAGATGGCAGCAACGATCCTCGTCGGTACTTGCAACTGGTCGGATCATCTTGGCTTCTACCCATCGGGTGTCAAACCCGGCGACCGCCTCGCCTACTACGCGCGCTTCTTCCCGATTGTCGAGGTGGATAGCACCTTTTACGCGCTACAGAACGAGCGAAACTTCGCCAGGTGGGCGGACGCGACGCCGGACGATTTCGTTTTCAACGTCAAAGCGTACAAAGCGCTGACGCTGCACGAGCGGGATGCACAGGGACAAACGGTGCCGCCGACGCGCGAGATGGTCGAGCGATTCAGCGGGTCAATTGAGCCACTGCGGGCGGCAGGGAAACTGCGCGCGCTCCATTTCCAATTTCCGCCGTGGTTCGTCGCTTCGGATCGGAACCGTACCTACCTGTCGCGCGTGCGCGAGATGTTCCCCGATGATCTGCTCGCAGTTGAATTCCGCCATCGCTCGTGGCTCACACCGCAGGAACATGACCGGACGTTCGCAGCGCTGCGCAGTTTGCAGATAGTGTACACGATCGTGGACGAGCCGCAGGGCGAGTCGAACAGCGTGCCGCCGATTGTCGCCGTGACGAATCCCGCGCTGGCAATCGTCCGGTTCCACGGGCGCAACCAAGAAACCTGGAATAAGCCAGGCCTCAAAGGGAGCCAGGAACGGTTTAACTATCGCTACACCACAGACGAACTACGCGGCTGGCTCCCGGATGTCCGCGCGACGGCATCGGAGACAAACGCCGTCTATCTCCTGTTCAACAACAACGCGGGCAACCACGCCGTCGTCAACAGTCTGGAAATGCGCGATCTCCTCGGGCAACCCCACGAAACACCCGAGGCGCCGGTCGTCCAGCAACGCCTGCTCTAATCCAGTGACGGCGACGCGCATCGCATCAGAACATTCTGCGTGCGGAGCCGCGCGGATAGGATGACACACTCCCACGCGCGGATCGTCCCTGTATCCGTGACCACAGCCAATGGAGGAGTTGCATCCCGACACGAAAAAAGATTGCCCGAGCGAGCCAAGCGAACATTTTTCACCTCTTCCGTAACAACACGGTACACTCACGCAGATAATGCGAGACGCGTGCCACGACGCACGCATGGGAAGTAGGAGGTCAGGAGTGAGTTCACCATACGGGTATTGGTACATGGCGCTCGAAGAGGTTGGGCGGACGCTACGGCCCGACGACCCGACGACGATCACGGACACGAAAGCGATCCGCAAAGCAACGCTCGCCCCCGATGAAGCCGTGAACGCCTATATTGCGCTGGGCGATCACGAGGCGGTGACGCTCTGGCTGCTGACCAGTTTCCACCGGGTTGTGCGGCTGCAATTCGCCGCTGACCGGGCGCATCACCGCTCGTTCCCGCTTACGCAGATTGCATTCCTCGGCGGTGAGATCGAGGGAACGACATCGCGGATGACCGAGGTTGCTGGATTCGACGCTGTGCATTACCGGTTCGTCATCCACGATGAGATGCCGATCGAACTCACCTTACCGGTCAATACGCCGAACAGCGTCGCGGGACGCGAGGAGATCGAGTTCGCGCAGAAGTTGCTCGGCGCGCTGTATACAGTACCGGCGCGTTAGTTCGGGTAAATCGCCGAGTCATCTTCCGGCTGGAATGCTGCAGCATGCGGCTCGCTCAGATACCCGAGCAAACCATGCTCGCGGCCGATCAAACGCACGATTTCCCGCAGGCGGGCCGACGTATCCGTCGCTTCGAGCAGCCGTTGCTTCTCGATGTCGTTGACTGGCAGGGAGGCCGCGAGTTCGTACGCGGTGGCCGTCGGATCGGCCGGAAGGTCGGCGCCGGTGAAGTCTTCATCGGTCATGCGGGCGATCTGATGGCGGAAGGCGTTCCAGCGCCGGATCGCCTGATCGCGTACGGCGAATGCGTCGCTGACCACCTCGGACAGCCATTCGACGCGCGCGACGCAGTACTCCAACTCCCAATCGAGGTCGAGGATGCGAAACCGCTGATCGCCCATCGTAATCAGGTTCATACAACCGTCCGGAAACCGCGTCGCGCCGCTAATATGCGCCGTTGTGCCCACCGGGTACGTGGTGCATTGGCCAGGAAGCGCCAGCGGCGCGCCCGCAAGCACGACGCCGAAATCGCGGTTCTCGCGGATGCACAGGCCGATCATCCGCTTATATCGTTCCTCGAAAACATGCAGGGGCAGCGTCATTCCTGGGAAAAGCACGAGCGAAAGGGGAAAGAGCGGCAGTGTCGTCGTACCTGAAGTCATCACAATGATCCTTCGCAAACGCGGCGTCAGCGCAGTCTATCCGACCACACATGTAGTGTACCGCGCCACCGCAAATCGGCAACGGGGGAAAGGACCTGCCCCCGTTGCCGCCATACCCTCCGCGTGCTACTCTCCGTGCAAATAAATTGTTCTGGCGTATTCGACAAGGAGCGTGACATGGCCGATCCACGGATCGAGAAACTTGCTGACGTGCTGATTGACTACTCGCTCGCCATCAAAGAAGGCGATTTCTTCGCAATCAATAGCCCGCCGATTGCCGCACCGTTGGTGGAGGCGTTATATGTCCGCGCGCTCATCAAGGGGGCCTTTCCGGTTACGTCTATCGGGCTCCCGCACCTCGGCGAACTCTTCCTCAAGCATGCAACACCCGCGCAGTTGGAATGGGTGTCGCCCGTCCAGAAACTAATTATTGAACAGGCTGATGCGACCTTCAGCATCCTCGCGGACACGAATACCAAGGCGATGACAAACACCGATCCCAGCAAACAAATGCAGCGCGCCGCCGCGATGAACGGCCTGACGAAGACCTATATGGAGCGAGCGGCGTCGGGCGCATTGCGCTGGTCGCTCACGCTCTACCCGACCGAGGCGTACGCGCAGGATGCTGAGATGTCGCTCGCTGAGTACGAGGATTTCGTTTTTGGCGCTGGCCTCCTCCATGAGCCGGATCCCGTCGCCGCCTGGAAGAAGCAAGGCGCGGAGCAGCAGCGATTGATTGACTGGCTCGTGGGCAAAGATCGGGTGCATATCGTTGGGCCGGATACCGACCTGACGCTTTCCATCAAGGATCGCGTCTTCATCAACGCCGATGGCGGCCGCAATTTCCCAGACGGCGAAATTTTCACTGGCCCCGTCGAAGACAGCCTCAACGGCCATATCCACTTCTCCTATCCCGCCAATCTCGGCGGGCGCGAGATCGAGGATATTCGCCTCACCTTCGCGCATGGCGTCGTCACCGAGGCGACCGCTGCGCGCGGGCAGGAGTATCTCGAAAAACTCCTCGATACGGACGCGGGCGCGCGCCGCGTCGGCGAGTTCGCCTTCGGCACGAACTACGGCATCCAACGATTCACGAAGAACACGCTGTTCGATGAGAAGATCGGCGGCACGATCCATATGGCCCTCGGTCGTGCCTACCCCGAGACGGGCGGCAAGAACGAGTCCGCTATCCACACCGATATCGTCTGCGACCTCCGCCAGGGCGGCACGATCACCGTGGACGACCAACCCTTCGCGAAGGACGGCAAATTCGTCATCTGAGTGCTTTTCTGGGTAACTGAACCGACAACGTATCGGTGGCGGCGGGCATCAGCCTGCTGCGGTAAGGTCTCGCAGACTGAAGCCTGCTGCCACTCATGCATGATTCATAGGCCGGGCACGACAGGGTTTCCCGACACGATGACATGCAGCCGCTCGGCGGGCAGCGAAACCGTGATCTCCTGCCCGACCGTGATCGGCATGTCTGCGGGCGTGAGGATGGTAATTTCCGTCGCCGCGATACCGGCGTTGAGCGTCACACGCTGATGTTGCCCAAGATAGGTTCGCCCCGTCACCTGGCCCGACAAAGCATTTTCGCCCGTGCTCATTGCGACATGTTCCGGTCGGATGCCGATCACCGTCTCGGATGCGTTACTGGTGGAATTCGGGAGTCGTAATGGACCGAGCGCGGTGTCGGCGATGCCGTCCGCGATGGATGCCGAGAGAAGGTTCGTCATCCCGAAGAACTGGGCGACCGCAATCGTCGCCGGTCGCTCATAGAGTTCTGGCGGCGTGTTGTATTGTTGCAAACGACCGTCGGAGAGAAAGGCGATGCGCTCCGCGAGTGTCATCGCTTCCTGCCGGTCATGCGTGACGAGCACCGTGGTGATGCCCTGGTCGGCGTGCAGTTGAGCAATCAGGTCGCGCATCTCATCACGGAGCGACGGGTCGAGGTTGGAGAGCGGTTCATCGAGGAGGAGCACGCGCGGCGATGTGACGAGCGCCCGCGCCAGCGCGACGCGTTGCTGCTGACCGCCCGATAACTGGCCGATCCGCCGTCGCTCCATGCCCGCGAGTTGCACCTGCGCCAGCGCCTCGCGCACCCGACCAGCGATCACGGCGCGCGATTCGCGGCGCATGCGCAGCCCGAAACCGACATTCGCGGCGACATCGAGGTGCGAGAAAAGCGTCGGGTGCTGAAAGACCATCACCGCGCCGCGTCGCTCGGGCGGCACGCTGGCAACCGTGTCGCCATCAAAGCGGACATCGCCCGTATCCGGTTCGATCAATCCGGCGATCATCCGCAGCGTTGTCGTCTTCCCGCATCCCGACGGGCCGAGCAGTGCGACGAGCGCGCCCGGCGGCACCGAGAGCGTGAGATTCTCGACCGCCCACGTTTCGCCGTATGCCTTGCCAAGCCCGACCAGATCGAGCGCGACCGCTTCCGTCTTCACACGCGCCCACCGACGACCGATTGCCGTTGACGCAAGGTGCGCGATGCGAGGGCCAATGCGACGACTGCGGGCGCGACGAAGAGCAGCGCGAGCGCGGCTGCGATCGGATTGTCCCCGCTACGGGTGAAGGCGTAGACGAGAAGCGGAAGTGTCTGCACCTTGCCGCCGCCGATAATCAGCGTCGAGGTGTACTGGCCCCACGAGACGAGAAAGGCGAACAGCCCGCCGACCGCCAACCCTGGCCGGAGCAACGGCAGGGTGACATGCACGAATGCCTGCCACGGCGTCGCGCCGAGCGAGCGCGCCTGCTCCTCCACCTGCATGCCGCTATTCGCCGCGACACCGGCGACCGAAACGATCACATAGGGCAGCGCAGGCATCAGATGGGCGAGGACAACACCCTGAACGGTGTCGGTGAGCCGCAGATGAATGAAGACGATCTGAATACCCATGGTCACGACCAGCCCCGGTACGATAAACGGTGCGAGCAAGAGCATTTCGATGGCGCGCTTCCCACGGAAGGTCATTCGGCCAATCGCGATTCCCGCCGGTGCACCAATCGCGAGGGCGACGACCATCGTCAATAGGGCGACGGTGATGCTCCCCGTCAGACCGGGGCGTACCTGCGTCGTCGGCGAAAAGACATAGCGCCACGCCCGACCGCTCCACTCGCTCGGCAGGAGATCGGGCCAGCGCCATGCGAACGCTCCCGACCAGATGACGAGCGGCACGATAGGCAGGATGACGAGCGCCACCCACACGGCAACGACCACACTGGGGAGCAGACGACGCGAAGGAATACGTACCGGGCGGGCGATGGTCGCCATCGTCGCTACCGCCTGCTCGTCAGCAAACGGCGCGTCAGGTTGCCGTAGGCGAGAACGATCACCGTCGCCAGCAGGGCAATCAAGACGCTCACGGCGAGCGCTTCGGGCCGCTGATTGAGGTCTCCATCGTTGAAGCGTTCGTATGCCCAGACGGGAAGCGCCTTCGGGTACGTTCGCCCCATGACGTACGGCACCTCGAACGCGCCGAACGTGAAGGCGAAGACGATCAGCGACGCAGACAGCATCGCCGGAAAAAGCAAGGGCAGCAGCACATGGCGGAATCGCTGCCACGCCGACGCGCCGAGCGTCCGCGCCGCCTCTTCGTACTGGTCGCTAATCGCGGCAAGCGCGGCGAGCAGCAGGAGCGTAATGAACGGCACTTCTTTCCAGATATAGACGATGACGATCCCCGCGCCGAAGCCGTCACCGACGAGCAGCGGAAAGTTGCTCCGCTCCGCCAACAATCCAACGGCATGCAGCAGGCGCGCGATCAAACCACTCTGCGCGACCAGTAGCGTGATCCCGACCGCGCCGACGAGATGGGGAATGGGCAGGGGCAGTTGGAAGAACAGGCGGAGGATGCCGTCGCCTCGCAGCCGTCGGCGCAGCAACAGGGCCATCCCGACACTGATGACGAGCGCGATCAGCGTACTGACGACGGAGATGCGGAGCGAAACGAGGAGCGCGCTACCGAAATCGGGATCCCGCAGCACGTCGCCATAGTGGCGGAGCGTCACCTCCGAATCGCCGAGCAGCGCGAACATGCCGAGGCTCTGCGCGAATGCGAACCCTACCCCGCCGATGAGAAACAGCCCGATCACCACCAGGCTTGGCAACACCAGCAGGAACGCGGTCGGACGACGACGAATGCTGAGTGCTGAGTACTGAGTACTGAGTGGTCCGCCCGCGCCAGTGCCAGGATGCAATCCGGCGCCGACATATTGACGCTTTTTCACGGACGATCTCACAAAATACTACCTCTGTAGCAGGTACTCAGCACGCAGCACTCGTTACTTCTTCAGAACGTTCGCCTGCCAGTCTTTCTCAACGCGATCTACGTAGGCGGCAGGCAATTCGGGGAGCGCATGCATCGCGAGTTCCGCGCTGGGGATCGTCGCGTCATCGAGGGGGAGCGCCTTGAATGCGGCGCGGGACGCATCAGGAATCTTGCTCGCATCCAGGACGGTCGAATCGCCGGAACGGGTTTGTTTCGCCTTCTCCAACTGCGCCTCCGGCGACTCAAGGAAGTTCGCCAGCACGAGCGCCGCTTCCTTGTTCTTCGCGTTGAAGGGAATGGTAATGTAACTGGTATTGGCAATCGTGCCCGCATCGAGATAGAAGGTGCGCGTCGTCTTCGGATATTTGCCCGTCGCGACACCGACCGACCCGGCCGTCGGGCTGTAGTTCATCGTGAAATTCACCTCGCCATCCGCGAACAGTTGGTCCAGTTTCGACGACGATTCGGGGTAGGTCGCGCCTTTTTGCCACAGGTTCGGCTTGATCCGGTTCAGGTAGTCCCACGCGGCGGGCGATTTATCTTTGTACACCTGCTCATTGAAGCTCGATCCATATTGCTGCCACCCGCCCGTCGTCTCGTACAGGACATGACGGACAAGCACGCTTCCGGTGAAATCCGGGGGTGCGGGATAGGTGAACTTGCCAGGATTCGCCTTCAAATACTCCTCCAACGCCTTGAATGACTTCGGCGGCGTCGGCACCTTCGCGCTGTCATAGACAAAGACGAACTGCGCGCGTGCCCAGGGCGCTTCGCGGTCATTGACGGGGATACCGAAATCGTTCTTGACGTTCGGCTCGTCCCAGTTGATCAGTTTCGCGTTCGGCAGGTTGCGCGCCCAATTGGCGAGCAGAATATTCGCCTCGGCCATCGTTCGGAAGTTCTCGCCGTTGATCCAGATCATGTCCACGCTGCCGTCGGTCGTTTTGCCGGCCTGCTTCTCGGCGAGCACTTTATTGACCGCCTCGACGGTATCCGTCACCGGTGTCCGCTTGACGGTGATGTCGTACTGCGACTTCATCGTCGGAATGACGTATTTGTCGAGGTAATCGTTCGTCGTCTGGCTGCCGCCATAGAGGAACCAGTTAGCGGTGCCGCCCTTGGCTTTCGCGACGATCTGCTCCCACGTCATACCGCCGATCATGCCGCTACCGAGCGATGCACTACCGGTCGTCGTGCTGCTCGCCGCAGTCGTACCGCTTGCGGCGGTGCCCGTCGTCGTGGTTGCGGCAGCAACGGGCGGCTTCGTCGCGGCGGCCTTCGGCGTGTCGGTCACTATGGAGCCACCACACGCGGCGAGCAGCGCCGCTGCCGCAGACGCAGCCACGCCCATGAGGAAATGCCGACGTGATAGGGCGGAGGCGCATGAGCGTGGCATGGGGCATAGTCCATTCTTCATTTGCCGCATCATTTCCAGATGGCGGAACACTACATGATCCCACACGGTCTGAAAAGAGTGTACGCATGCGCGACGTGGTTGGATGCACGCGCGGCCTATGAGTCCCTGATGGTTCTACACGATGGCTATCGCACACGGTGACGGACTTCAGCCTGTCGGAGCGAGGGCCGGCAGGCTGAAGCCCGCCGCCACCAAATCATTTTCCCTCGCGTTCAACCAGTGCGCGTTCGCCGACCTGTAAGATGCGCACGGGCACGCGCGGCCCGTCATACTGGACATAGCGGATGAGTGCATCCGGGTACTCGTTGTTGCCGACGAAGCCGTCGTAATGGTACGGAACGAGCAGCCGCGCGTGCGAGCGAAAGGCGACCTGCGCCGCCTCGCGATAGGTGAAGTTGCCGATCACTTGATGCTGCTCGCGGAACCAATCGCGCCCATTGATCGGCAACAGCATCAGATCGAACAGTGGCCAGCGGGCGAGCCGATCCAGAAAGCCGTGGTAGCCGTTGTTGTCACCCGCGTGATAGATCGTCAAGCCGTCGCACTCCAACACAAAGCCGATGAAGCGTTCCGTCCCTTGCCGTTCGGGCGGTATCTGGGCGGGGATCGTCGCATACCAGGCTTCCTCGGCGAGGGTGTACCGCGCTTCATCGAAGAAGCCGTAATGGGTACTGGGAATCGCGGTGATCCGCACATCGCGCACTGTGACCGTGTCGTCGCCATTGAGCAGGAGCGACCGTTCTTTTGTGCCACCGAGACGGCGGACAAACGACTCCGCCCCGCGCGGCGCGATCCAGGTCGCATGGGGCGACTGTTGCATGATGATTGGGTCGGCGTCCACATCAATGTGGTCGGCATGATCGTGCGAAGTGAGGAGGATATCGCAGTTCGTGACGAGGTTGGCATCGAGCGGGATCGGATAGGCGCGCGGCCCGCCGGAAAGATCGGACAGCCACGGATCGAGGTAGCAAACCGTGCCGGACGAGAATTTGATGATGAACCCGGCCTGGCCGATGAACCAAATGGCAACAATGCCGGATGGCGGCGTGAAGCCGTCAACATCCGCGATGATTTCACTGCCGACACCGGGGACGAGTGAATCGAACGGCATGGCGCTCCCCTTTACTTTTCCGTATCTTCCTCCGGTTCGTCGTCGTCATCATCCCATTCCAGCTCGTCGTCGTCGCCCTCGGCGGTGTCGCTGAGGAGCCAGACGCAGGCGACGGCGAGCGCGTCCTCCTGTCCGAATCCCCCGGACTTCGTGATAATCGGCACGTTGGCGAGTTGCCCATCGTCCATCACCGAACACGGGATGCCGGGCATCACTTCGTCCACGACGTTGAGAAGCCGGACACCCGCCGCCTGGCAGATGGCGAGCGTCGTCGCGCCGCCCGTCGTCACGAGGCCGCGCAAATCGTCGCCACGCTCGACAGCGGCCTCGACGACGATCCGCGCGAGGCCGTCCAGCCCCGCGTTCGTGACGGCGACATCGGGCGGCACGACGAGCGCCGCGACAACGACCGGCGTGCGGTCGAGCGCGCGCCGGATCGCGGGGAGCGCGGCGTCCACATCGTCCTGCAACACGTCCACAACATGGACATCGTCCGCCTCGCGCAGATAGGTGAGTTGCGCCTGCGTCATCGGATTTCGGGTGCCGACAGCGACCAGGACGGGGCCAACACGATCTACCCACGCATCCTCCCCCTCGTCCGCGTTGCTCGTTTCCCAGCACCAGAACGGAGCGATATACCGCGCGAGCCCCGCCGAACCGGCAACCAGTGTCAACTCGGTGGAGGCGGCGTACTCCGCGAGCGTCCACAGGTCATCGTCGCGCTCGGCGTCCGCGAGGAGCAGGGCGACGGTGTCTACGAGCAAACCGGGCGAGATTGCGATTGCCGTCATGCTCGATCGAATCGCGCGCAGCGGGATATGCCCGACCGAGGCGATGGCGGTTTCGGCGAGCCGTGCCATACCGTCCACAATCGCGGTGTCGTCTCGGCGCACCCAGCCACCGAGGACGGTCCGGCCCTGCTCGGGAAACGCGGGCGTGACGAGCACGTACGGGACGCCGAACGCCATCGCCGCCGCCTCGATGATCCCGCCGGGTGCGCCGCGCAAGGTGCTGTCCACCTTGACATAAATGCGTTCGGCCCCCGCAGTGCGGAGGCGTTCGACTGCCTCGCGCGTGCGCGCCGCCGCGATTGTCGGCAGTGAGCGACGCGATTCCGTCGTCAGCGTCAGGACATCCCAACCCGTCGGCAGCGCGCCGTCGCCGTCATCGAGCACGACGGCGGTGCGTGCGCCTGCCCGCTGAAATTGCGCGGCGGCGTCGCATGCGCCGGTGATGTCGTCCGCGACGATCCCGACCAGGCCCGAGGGCGACGATCGCATGCGCCTCATTCCGCGAATATGAGCGGTTCAGGGGCAGCCGCGACATGCAGATGCGGCCTGCCGACCAGTTCACCGCGCACCGCTGCCGATACGGTCATTTCCTGGACATCGTGTGTGTTACGGATGCGCGCGAGGCGGACATTCTCGAAGTCGCTTCGGCCGCACATGAAGATTGCCGCCTGCACGGTCTGGCGCATCGTCGGAAAAACCATCGGCATCTTGGCACGCTGTGGCCCACCGAGGCCGGATGTCGCGGCGTTGATATACATCGCGCGCCAATCAATCTTCGCGACCAGCGAGGCCGGGATGCAGTCCGTAAAGCCGATGCCGA
>JBBSFO010000073.1:0-12885 GCA_038238655.1 Thermomicrobiales bacterium
CGGGATTCTCAATCGTAATCCGGTTGGAGAAGAACCAATCGGTATTGATGAGACCGATCAACCCCGTCGTCGTCAGCACAACAACGAGCGCGGCCCCATAGCGCAGAGCGGGCGGCCAAACAAGAATCGCCCGCTCAAACCGCGAACGAGATCGTGAGGTAATCATTGATCCCTGCCTTCGTCGGGTATGGTGAAACGATGAATCATCGCTGCATGCCGTATCGGAAATGAAGCGTTGGGAAGAGAATAGCGTACACGGACGATCCAGTCCCACGCGCTGTCAATGAACGCCCGCAACGGACGATCGTGCATTTTCAACAATTTTCTCCAATACGCGAACATACGGGGCTGGCATAACTCTTGCGTAACAAGAGCGAGTGTTCGCGCGATGTTCCTTCGTGTGAGTGGCGACGATTGGCGTTTGCCTTTACCTTTGGTGAGAGAGCGATGAGTGAGCAAGCCCGCATCTTAATCGTTGAGGACGACGAATGTATTGCGTCGTTGATCTCAGATGTTTTGAAAGAAGAAATGAACGCGTGTCCATTGATCTTGCATAACGGCAAGGACGCGATTGGGTTTCTTGCTGAACAGCGCGTTGATCTTCTCATCCTCGATTACCAACTCCCCGGTGCGAACGGCATCGAAGTGTACGACACGATGCGGCGGAATGCGCGAACCGCAAGGACGCCCGTCCTCTTCATTACCGCGAACGATAAGCGCGCGGAATTCCAGCGTCGCGGTCTCACGTATATGCGTAAACCCTTCAATCTGTTCGAGCTGTTGACCATGATCGAGGAGCGCTTGAACGTTACCCGGAGCAACGCTGCCTCTGCTTAATGCTCCGCATCGCTCACGAAATCTCCCTGCTAGAAACCGCGATAATAGACCGCACAGAGTGTGCCACCCTAGCTATAGTAAGGGATTGTGGGTTGGCACGATTCGTGCTACGCTTTTTTCGCGGTGCATTCCGTATGGCGATGAACTTCACACCGAATGGGTAGAGGGAGCTGGGGCTGATGGCTGGTTTACGCCACTCAATGGACTTCTCGCACGAGCAACGGCAATGGATTTCCCCCGTCCTCATCGAAGCGAATCAAGTCTTACTCCTTTCGCGCACGGAACTGCAAGCGGCGATGCGCGCGGAAATCATGAAGAATCCCGCTCTCGAACTCGATTTCGATTCCCCAAATGGCGACGAAACGCGCCAGTGCCCGATTTGCGGCGAGGCGCTCCACAATGGTTGGTGTGCGATGTGCCACAGTCGCCCACAGGAAGCGTCGTCGCGTGAAAGTTACGAGGAGTATGCCGATCAGTGGTACACCGCCTCACCCCGCCGCAACGACGGCGATGACGATGCCTACGATCCCTTCACTGCGGTCGCTTCCGAAGAAGACCTGCGACGGCAGTGGCTCGGCGATGCTGCGACGATGCTCCCCGAAGCGCAGATTCGTATCGCGGCCTATCTGATCGTCCATATCAACGACCGTGGTATCCTCGACACAACGCTTGAAGAGACCGCGCTTGCCTGTGAGTGCGACGAAGAAACGGCGCTCGATGTCCTCCGGGTTGTCCAGGGCATCGTCCCGGTCGGCGTCGCGGCACGCGATTATCGCGAGTCCTTCCTGCTCCAGCTCCGCGATTTGCGCGAAAGTGGCATGGCGATCCCGGAGACCGTTGAGCAGATCATTGCCGAGCATCTCTCAGACCTCGCCGCCGGGCGATTCGCGCACATCGCCAGCGCCCTGGGCGTCACAACGGAGACAATCGAGGAGTCTCGTGCGTTTATCCGCTCCCATCTTACGCCGCACCCTTTCCAGAACCCCTCCACACGCGCCGGTCGGAAGACTTCCGCGACCGGCTTTCTGACGCCCGATGTCCTGATCCGCGAGGGTGCGGACGGTGAACTTGTCGCGATCGTGCCAGAGAGTGGCTCGAACCGCCTACGCATCAACGAGTCGTATTCCGCCATCGCCTCCGATCGGGGGACGCTCGCCGGACTCTCCGAGCAGGAGCGCGAGCATATCCGCGAAAGCGTGGCACGCGCCCGCCTCTTCCTTCACGGTGTCCGTCAACGGGGTGCGATGTTGCAACAGGTCGCGCAATACGTCGTCGAGGAGCAGGAAGATTTCCTCCGCTATGGCGTGCGCGAGTTGAAGCCACTGACGCGCGCGGCGGTCGCCCAGGCGCTTGGCGTCCACGAATCTACCGTCAGCCGCGCCACCGCAAACAAATACGTCCTCCTCCCGGAGCGGCGTGTCATCCCCTTCTCGGACTTTTTCACCGCCTCACTCGGCGTGAAGGACGTCATCAAGGAACTGGTGGATCGCGAGGAATATCCGCTGACGGACGACGAAATCTGCGACAAACTGAAGGAACTCGGCATCCAGATCGCGCGGCGGACGGTCGCGAAGTATCGCGGCGAACTCGGCTTGCTGCCCTCCACGATGCGCTAGCAAGAGAAACCTAACCCCCAGCCCCCTTCCCGCGAGGAAGAGGGAGCAGACCTCCGAGAGATCGAGGTATTATGCAGAATGCCACGGTCTCACGATGAGTCAAACCCCCTTCCTCGCGGGAAGGGGGCTGGGGGGTTAGGTTCCCCGGTCGTTGCATAGAATAGGGACACGAGTACAATAAGTGCGCGTTGCTGACGCGCATTTTCTCATCTCGTTCCGGGTAAAGGGGAGTACACGACATGAGTAGCAGGCCACCAGCACGCCGGGTGAGCGCCGCTGGTTTGGGGGCGTCGCGCAAGCCAAGCACGAATGGGCACGCGCCGAGCGTCGGCAGCGCCGATGCTCCCGCATCCGCTCATGCCTATGACGCGACAAACCGCCGTATCCTCATCGCGGACGACGATGAAGCGATCCGCTCGCTCCTCATCGAATTGCTAACCGATGAAGGGTATGAGCCGATCGAGGCGGCGACGGGCAAGGAAATGCTCGACATCTATCACGGCCCGCAACATCCCGCGCTCGTGCTAATGGATGTGCAGATGCCGGATATGACGGGCTTGGAGGCGCTACGGGAGATCGCGCAGTCCTCTGGGGGACGCACCTTGCCGATCATCATGATGACCGCCTTCACCACCGCCTCCATCGCCATTGAGGCGACGATGCTCGGCGCATTCGACTACCTCAATAAACCGTTCGACATCGAGTACGTTGTCCAGAAGGTCAGGACATTCTTCAGCACGCAAGAGCAGGAAGCGCAGATGGGCGAGCATCCCGCCGAGGCCGACCAGCGGCTGCGGGACGAGATCATCGGTTCCAGCCCGGAGATGGCGCGCATTTTCCAGATGATCGGGCGGGCGGCGGCGTCCGATGCCCCCGTTTTGATCACCGGCGAGACCGGTGCGGGCAAAGAACTGATCGCCAACGTCCTGCACAAGAACTCGCTCTCCGCACGCGGCCCGCTGGTGAAGGTGAACTGCGCGGCCTTACCGGAAGCGCTACTCGAAAGCGAACTCTTCGGCCACGAGAAAGGCTCGTTCACTGGCGCGCTGAACCAGCACAAGGGCAGTTTCGAGCGGGCGAATAAGGGGACGATCTTCCTCGATGAGATCGGTGAACTGACGCTTTCCACCCAAACCAAACTGTTGCGTGTTTTGCAAGAAAAGGAGTTCGAGCGCGTCGGCGGCACCGCGCCAATCCATGTTGACGTGCGCGTGATCGCCGCGACGAACCGGCGGCTGGAGGACGAAGTGTCGGCGGGTAGATTCCGCGAGGACCTTTTCTACCGCCTCCACGTCCTGACCATACATGTCCCGCCGCTCCGCGAGCATATGGAGGATGTGCCGCTCCTCGTTCAGCACTTCCTCGGTAAGCACCGCTACGGCGTCGCGGGCCGCTCGGCGCGTATCTCGCCGGACGCGATGGAAAAACTGATGACGCACCACTGGCCCGGCAATATCCGCGAATTGGAGAACACGATGCAGCGCGGCATCGTCCTGTCACAGGGCGGTCTGGTCACCGCCGAGCAGATTCAATTCGCGCCCCAGGCAGGCGGACGGCTACTCGACATCACCCAGCGCGTCCGCGAGCGTATCCCGCTGGCGCAAGTGCTCAACGAAGTCGAACGCGAACTGCTCGTCGAGGCCCTCAAGCAGCACGAGGGCGACCGTGTCGCCGTCGCACACACGCTCGGTCTGCAACTGCCCGACCTCACCCGGCGCCTCCGCGACTTCGGCCTCGACAGCGAGTACGCGGCGGATTAGCGTGTTGTTTCGCCACCACGACCTTGCGTTCCGGGTGACGGCAGGCTGAAGCCCGCCGCCACACTTTGGTAGGGACGTTCGCGTTCTAGCGCTCCGTTATCCCTCGCTCGCGGCGGGCGACTGCGGCGTTTTTGCGGTGCGCTTCCTGATAAAAGGGCATGATACCGGGCGGCTCCCAGCGCACATCAGGGTCGGCGAGGAGGGCGTCGAGGTAGGCGGCATTGTCGCGCAGCAGTTGCGCGTCGCCGACCGGGCCATGCGAGGGGACAACCGTGCGTACATCGCCCCGCGCAGCCCACATGTGCAGCGCATCCGCCCACGGCCCGAGCGGCCCGGCCTCGGTCGTCGGGATCGGCCATTCCGCCGCGTCCCCAGCGAGCAGGTAACCCAGTTCTGGCAGATGAACAATCGCCTCGTCCGCCGTGTGGCCGGGGAGGTGATGAATCGAGAGCGTCAACCCGCCGAGGTCAATATCCATGAACTCGGCAAAGGTGATCGTCGGTGGCACAATCGTTACGCCGCGATACCGCTCCGGTTCCTCCGTCTGCTTTTCCACGAGTCGCCGCTGCCCCTCGGTGAGCATCGCAGCGCGGCACAGGCGATGCGCGATGATCGGCGTGTCCGGGAAAGCGGCATTGCCCCAGCTATGATCCCAGTCCGCGTGCGTGTTGACGACCAGCGTCGGGCGACCGTGCCGGTCGAGCAGTTCGCGCACGGGGACCATATCCTCCGGGCGAATCAGCGTGTCCACGACCGCGCTCACCGCTTCGCCGAGGATGATCGCGGCGCAGACGGACATCTCCGCATCCAGCGCGCGTTCCGCGAGCCAGATCGCGGGCGTCAACTCCCGCAGATGCACCTCATTCATCGCTCGATCCGGTAGCGGCGGATGGCCGGCACTTTCCAGCCAATCCAGATGACGGTCACTACGCACGCAATGCCTCCCGAGATAATTGAGAATGGCAAGCCCAGCCCCGCGGCGACCGCACCTGCCTCCAACTGGCCAAGTTGCGGCCCGCCCTGCACGAAAACTTGATTCGCCGCCGTGACTCGCCCGCGCAGCGCATCCGGCGTGAGGAGTTGAAGGATTTGGTGCCGGAGTGTCATGCTCACCGTGTCGGTCAGCCCCGTCCCGGCGAGAAAATGGATCGCCGTCAGCATCGAGCGCGCCAAACCGAACCCGACGGTCGCGAGACCGAACGCCGCGACCGCGATCAGGAGCGGGAAGCCGGGTTTGCGGATACGGTTCGAAAGGCCCGTCATCACGACTGCACCGATCACCGCGCCGATCGCGGGCGCGGCGTAGAGGAGGCCGAGGGCGGCTGGACCAACGTGGAGAATCTTGTCCGCGAAGGCGGGCAGGAGCACATTCGCACTGCCCCAGAAGGTCGCGAAGAAATCCAGCGACATCACCGCGCCGACGATGCCATTGCGGCGGATGAATCCAAGACCCTGCACCGCCGCCTTCCATCCTCGTGCTCCGCCCACCGATGCCGCCCCGAGCCGCGCCCGCATCAGCAGGAGCGCGACGATCACCGCGACAAAGCCGAGTGCATCGAAGGAGTATGCTCCCGCGAGACCGATCGCGCCGATTGCGAGACCGCCGAGCGCCGGACCGGCGATCGTCGCCACTTGCATCACGGTGATATTCCACGAGAGGGCATTGGGGAGATGCTCGCGCGGGACGAGCGCGGGAATAATCGCCTGCCGCGCGGGCATGTCCAGCGCGCCGGTCGCGGCAGCGAGAACGGTGAAGCCGTAGATGACGCCGAGATTCACCAGGCCCGCCGCCGTCAGCAGCGCGAGGGCGACCGAGTAAGACATGAGCAGTGGTTGGGTAAGCAACATCAGGCGGCGACGATCCACCACATCCGCAAGGACGCCACCGAGGAGGGAGAAGACGATCACCGGCACGATGCGGAACAGGCCAATCAAGCCGAGATCAAGCGTGGAATGATGGAATTGATAGACCTGATAGGCAATCGCGACAGTCTGTATCTGCCGCCCAATCGTCGAAACAAACCGCCCGATCAGCAGCAACGAATAATCGCGATGTTGCAGCGCGACAAAGGGACTGAGGGGCGGAGCGGGCACGGTCGTCAACACGGGGGTATCGCTGGTCGCAGGTTTTCCGGCCACGCAGGACATCCCTTTCCTTCCGCCAGACAATGCCACGCATCGTACCGCACTCGCCGCCAATACAACAGTAGCCAGCAGTCAGTAGTCAGTAGTCAGTGGGGTCGGCTCCATTCTGACTACTGTCTACTGTCTACTCGCTCGCTCCGGTACAATATGCGTATGATGGATGAGGGGCCGACGATCTTCACTATTCCCAATTACCTCGCTCTTCGTGCCGCACGGCTGCGCGCGGCCGCGCGCGTCCATCTGCTGCTCGCGCCACTGGCGATCTGGTTGCCGTTGCTTGCGCGGTTCCGGGGGTTGCGGGCAGCATTTGTGAGCGCGTCGCTCTTCTTCGGCTGCTGGGCGCTCCTGCAACTCGCGCCGCTCGGTGCGCCGCGCACGATGCGCCGCCGCTATCGCCGCGTCTCGGGCCAGACGGGACTGATCGCTCTCGCGGCCTGTTGCCTGCTCGCACTGGCCCTGTTTATCGGGGTACGGTTGGCATTCGTCGCTCTCGGCACGCTTCTCCTCAGTGTGCCCGTCGCCGTTTTCTTGTTCATCAGTGTGCCCGTTTCCCTTACCTCTCACCCGGAAGACGTGCCCCGACCGTGACTCAACCTCCCTACAAACTATCGCAAAATTGGGCAGAACAAAGGGTTGCCATCTTCCGCATCTGTGCTATCCTCGGCGGGAGGCGCGGGGGAGAAGCGCGATGCTTCCGCGCCGGTGGGGAGAAACAGGGGAAGACGGTCCGTATGGCCGGAGTGAATCAATACCGCCGCCGGTGGTCCACGCAACATCAATATCGGCGTTCGCGCACCGCGACATTCGGGCGCGGCATTCCTGTACTCCTGCTCGTCACCGTGCTCGCGGTAACGCTGTATATTTTCGGTATCGTCGGGCCGGACTCACGCCACCGGATCGCTGTCCCAACGCTTCCCGCCATGCTCGTCTCCCCGCCCGCCGCGCTGGTGATTCCCGCAACGATGGGTGCGGTCGAGCCGTTCGGCACATTGCCACCCGTCGCGCCATTTATGAACGGGAATACCCCGCCTGCGCTCACCTATAAACTCTCCGGCCCGCTCACCGGCGGTGCAGCGCGTGCCGATGTCTTCAGTATTTCGTGGCGGTCGCCCAGTGCCGCGCAGGTGGATGAACTCGCCCGCCGACTCGGTCTGACCGGGCCGGTGCGGCAGTCAAAGGCGGGGATGTATACCGTTGATGGCAATGGCCGACTCTCCGTTGATGCGAAGGCGACCGTCTATGCACCGCCCGCCGTGGCATCGGAAACGAACAGCCTACCGGACGACCGTACCGCGATCAGCAGTGCGCGCAGCTGGCTCGCTACGCACGGGTTTCTCCCCGCAGATGTTGGCACCGCCGATGTGCAGCGCAGCGGCGACACACTCGACGTCATCTTCCACCCGAACGCGCTACCGGACATCCTTTCGGACAAACCAGGCATCCGCGTCCACATCGGCCCGGGTACGGTCGTGGAGGAAGTGCAGCGCGCGTGGCCGAACGAACTGGTGCCGGGCGCATATGACGTGATCTCGCTCGACGAAGCATGGCAACGCGCGCAGGAGCGCGGCATGGTAGATTTTCGCCCGCCCGTCGGCTTCGCGCTGCCGCCGAATGCGACCGCGCTCATCAACAATGTTTCACTTGCTTACGCCTTCGCCAGCGACAAGAACGGCAGAGATTTCCTCCAACCAGTCTACCTCTTCAGCGGCACGGTGACGGTCCCCGATCAGCCTGTCGGCGCGAACATCCGCGTTGCCGTCCCCGCCATCCGCAATGTGCAGCAAGCCGCCGGTTGACCGCGATTGCCGACCCGGAAGAAATTTGCAGTGTTGTTTACACTTTTTTTGCGCTTCTCTCAGCACACGCTCAGATTGATCGTCCATACTGCGTGACGACGGGCTAGGGGCGACCGGCGGTGATGGTCGAACGGATAACAGGAAGCCGCACCCACCTGCCACATAACCGGAGCCAATGGTCGCTTCTACTCCGTCGCTCCTTTCTCCGCAAATCACCCCGAACAAGAGACACGCATCGGTACCGTTTCAGATTTTCGCGCTGATCGGATGCATACCATGGCAACCTCCCTATCAGTCGAAGATCATCGGTCGCGCTGGCACATCGGGCGCATCACGATATGCGGACTCGCGCTCTTGTTCGTCGTCTTTCCCGCCATCATGGACATCCCGCCCCACGAACAAATGACCGCTCCCGTTGCGACGACAGAAAACGCGCCCGCGCAACTGGGTATTAAAGGCACCTGCCCGCCGATTGATCTCTGCAAAGACGTAACGGTCGAGCAGGCGCTTCCGCGCCTCCCCGTCCCGCCGCTTCCGCTGTTCGCGCTCGTTATGCTCATCCTCGCGATGCGTTGGCAGCCGCGTGCCCCCACGCCGCAACGCGATTGGTGGCTGCCGCCCGACCGGCGTCGGGCGCTCCTGCAGGTCTTCCTGATCTGATATTTCCCTCCACTGTCTAACCTCCTGACCGCGCTCGCGTGGTAGGTACGATGGTTGCTGCCAGCAAAGCAGGCAGCGTGAGGGATGACCGGAATCGGAATCAGAACTACAAGAACAGCAAGGAGCCTCACAATGAAACGAACGTCCTTTGTCACCCGCATAGTCGGCGTGCTCGTCGCGGTCGCTGCACTCCTGGTCGTTGTTGTCTTCGTGCTTTTCCCCCTCGGTTCGCAGGGGAAGTTGCCCGGACAATCACACCCAACGGCGATCCCCGTCACTCCATTCGCGAATGTGAATTCGACCGCGCCAATCGGCACCGCTGTCGTGGCCGCTGCCGCTGCGACTGCGCCTGGTGTCGCTACGGCGGCAACCACGCCAACGACCGCGACCGGCGCGCCATCCGGTGCAACGAGTTACACGGTCGTCGGCGATCAATCGCAGGCGAAGGTGACGGTCAATGAAAAACTCGCCTTCCTCCCCTCCAACAGCGACGCGGTGCTGACGACGAACGCCATGCAGGGGCAGATCGTGCTCGGCGCAGACGGCAAGCCGACGAACACCTCGAAAATTCAGGTGGATCTGCGCACCCTGAAGAGCGACGCGACACAGCGCGATAACTTCATCCGGCAGACAACGCTGCAATCTGACCAGTTCCCGCTCGCCGAACTCGTCATCACCGGCGTTGACGGATGGAGTGGCCCAATGCAGGCCGGGCAACAATCTTCCTTCAAACTGCTCGGCATGATGACGATTCACGGCGTGACGAAGCCCGTGACATTCGACACGACCGCGACGATGAACGGCGGCATGCTTACCGGCACCGCGACGACTACGTTCACCTTCGAGGATTTCGGCATGACCCCGTCCAACAAAGCGAATATCGTGACGGTGAACGACCTCATTAACCTACAAATGACCATCGCCGCCGCAAAGGCCGCGTAAAATCCCACCCCCAGCCCTTCCCGGAACGGGAGGGGAGCCAGAATGAAACCCTCTCCCGTATCGGGAGGGGGCAGGGGGTGGGTAATTCCCTCTGGTATCATAGGTATGGCGCTTGATTCTCGTGTTTGGAGACAACCGATGCAGCGAAATAGATTCTCACCGCTCCCTCGTCGCGCGTTCCTGTCGTGGTCGCTCGCGGCGCTGGCGTCCGTGCTGGCGATCTTCGGTCGAACCCGGGCCGACAATGATGGCGACAAGAGTACAGCGCTCGTTACCGAAGCGCGCGTGTTGGCCGCGACCTCTTCCTGCGGCGACGCTGACGACCACGGCGTCACGCCGACACAGACCGAAGGGCCGTACTTCAAGCCCAGTTCGCCGGAGCGCGTGTCGCTTGTGGAGCCGGGAATAGCGGGCACACGCCTCATCGTGACGGGGACCGTCCTCGCCACCGATTGCACACCCACCGCGCGCGCCCTGCTCGACTTCTGGCAAGCGGACGACGCGGGTGTCTACGACAACACCGGCTACCGACTGCGCGGCCACCAGTACACCGACGACGCGGGGCGCTTTTCGCTCGAAACCGTTGTTCCCGGCCTGTACCCCGGACGGACGCGGCACATCCATGTCAAGGTACAGGTCCCGAACGGCCCGATCCTCACGACGCAGCTCTACTTCCCGAATGAGGCACGTAATACCACCGATGGTATCTTCGGACCCAACGTTGATGCTGGACATGCAGGACGCCGCCAACGGCAAGCAGGCGGCGTTTACCTTTGTGCTGAACGCATAATCGGTTCGGCAACTTGCCGGTGCGCCCACAGGGTTAGAGCGAGTCGCAAACTTTACAGGAATAAACCGCCAAGACGCCAAGAAGGGAAGGAGAGAAAGAGAGCGGGTTCTCTTGATCTGTCTGATGCGTTTCTTGGTGTCCTTAACGTCTTGGCGGTTCACACCGTCCTCTTATGCCTCGCGCGTCTCGTAGACGACGAGCGTGACGCCTGCGCCGGCGAAGTTGCGCAGATCACCGGCGGTCGTGCGCCCCGCAGAGGACGACATCGCTGCCTGCAAATCGGCCAGCGAATCGAAGGTCAGTTCGGCGATTTGATGATACGGCGACCGCGAGCCGTCCGGCGTGACGATCGGGCCGGTGCTGATGACGAGCGAGCGCATACTTGGGATCGTTTTCGCAATCGGTGTGTGCGTCTCGCCGTAATAGCTGTCGAACGCCGCTGGATCGGTGGGGTGGTTGTACATCACAAGCAGTTTCGCTGCCATGCTGAGCCCTCCATCATGGATAACGCCGATACTACACCGTCAGTGGCTGAGACTGGTACGCGGGTTCAGGCGATCTCGGTAGCCTCGACGACGATGGGAAGCGCGATGACGACT
Source organism: Thermomicrobiales bacterium (assembly GCA_038238655.1). GTDB lineage: Bacteria > Chloroflexota > Chloroflexia > Thermomicrobiales > JALYUS01 > JALYUS01. The sequence goes on from JBBSFO010000073.1 coordinate 11,146, forward strand.
GGAGCGAAGGCAGGACGCCCGCTAAGAATGCGGGCGATAAACTGACGCGGGCTACCTTCCCACATTCCTTGATAGCGCGTGAGCAGTGTCGCGACGCCGATTGCCGTGCGGACGACGATGTTGACGAGGCGCATCGTCATCGCGACGAGGACGATATGCCCCGTGCCGACGCCGAAGTAATGCATCCAGGCGGCGGCGCTCCCGTCCGCGACGCCGAAGCCGCATGGGACGAAACTCGCCATCGCGGTGAGCGTGCTGAGTGAATGCGTGACGAGCGCCTCAGGAAGCGAAAGGGCGGTGCTGCCAAAGCCGCGCGTCAGTGTGTAGAGCATCGTCGCGGAAAGCACGGTACAGACCGTGCTGTAGCAGACCCCGGCCGCGAGCGGGCGGAAGCGCATCACGCGGCGGGCGGCACGGTGGAAATCGGCCTCCGAGCGGACCAGTTTCTGCGTGCGGGACCAGCGCGAAAGCTGCCGCGCGATCCACTTCGCGGGCGTCTTCGAGCGAAGCACCAGCGCGAGGCCAAGCGCAATCGGGATCGGGATCAGCGTGAGCGGCGTGAATGCTTTGTAATAGGTGATGCCGACCGTGACGACGATCGAGAGGGCAATCGCGTCCGCGATCCAGCGGGCGATCAAGGCAGGCGTCGCCTGACGCATCTTCGGATGATAGCGGCCCTGACTATGCTCCTCGACGAGGCGCGCGGCAAGAAAATCGTGCCCCGGCAGGACGGTGAGCGTCTGGCTCGCCATGCTGGTACTGATTGCATCGCTGATCTTGATGCGGACGCCGGAAGCCCGCAAAAAGGTGCCCCAGCGGGCACCCTTCACCACTTCGTTGCAAATAAGGAGCGCGACACAGATCGCGAGGGGGACGCGCGGCACATGGGCGAGGTACGCGCGGGCGTTGAACGGGCCAATCGAAATGCCGGACGCTACCAGCATCCCCGTGATACCCCCGACGACGGCAAGAACGAGTAGGATTCGACGACGCATGCCCGATTCCTCGTTTCCGTTGCTGCTACTGGCCCATTTCCCTCGATGCAGTGCCGCGATTCGGTGCTGACTGGCGCTTGCCCGACGACCGTTATGCATTGCGCCGACAGTGTACCCGACGCAGATGAACGATTGATGAACGATCACCGGCGCGTGTACGAACCTCGTGGCACAGCTCTTGCTCTTCTTTCATGCAGGAACGGTAAGACATTGGGCCGCTCCGGTATGAATCGTTTATTCCTTCCCCATACCTCCCCATACACCGGCAGCCGGGGTCCCGCAAGGGGCCCCGGTTGTCATGTGTCCGGAGGTCCGGCCTCCGGTCCTTCCCCAAGCCTCCCCAGGCCGGTGAATGGCATCGCTCTTCTCCCCAGACCATTCACTAACTCTAAACGGTGGCAGTGCCAATCTGTGATGGGCACGATGCAGATTCTGCAAACTTTTCGTTCAATGAAAATACGGGCGATCGAGAGGGGACAGATCGACAATGCGCTGAAGGATCGATTTTGCAACCATTAACGTCGTGGCACGATGTTTGCGTTGTCTGTGGACAGCAACGGTTGTGGCTATCGGTTCTATAGGAGGTTTCATCCATGGCACTGTTGGAACTCGCCAAGATCAACTTCGGCCTCGGCCTGATCGGCTGGATCATCGTCGGCCTGGTCGCCGGCTGGCTCGCCCACATGGTGATGGGGTCGGGCGGCGGTGGACTCGTCCAGGACCTGATCGTCGGCCTCCTCGGCGC
>JBBSFO010000074.1:0-12846 GCA_038238655.1 Thermomicrobiales bacterium
CATAATGGAACACCGAAAACTACATCCGAGAGAAAATAACCTCACGAATCAGATGATGTAAATATTGCAATTGATTCTGTGATGCCAGAGGAAACAGGCGGCTCACTCTCGGCACAACGGCACGGAATCTTGCCAAGCGTCGTTGCCAGCATTTGTGGGCCATCATGTGGCGCAGCCCACACAGCAGGCTTATGCTCCCGCCGCAGGCGTCCGACGCGTGCGGCGTGGCGTACCGGTAGATCGCCCGGTGCGCTCGTGGACGAGGCCATCAATCGCTGCCCGCATCTCGTCCAGATCGGCAAAGTCGCGATACACCGACGCGAACCGGATATACGCGACGAGGTCGAGATCGTGCAACCGCTCGACGACGAGTTCACCAATCGTGGAACTCGGCACTTCGCGTTGTCCCATGTCAAAGAGTGCGCGCTCGACATCAGCGACGAGTGCGTCCACCGCCCCTTCGCTCACCGGGCGCTTGATCGAGGCGATGCGAACCGCGCTCCGCAATTTGCGCGGATCATACTCCTCGCGGCGGCCGTCCTTCTTGACGACATACAAACTGACCGCTTCGACCCGTTCATACGTCGTGAACCGGCGATTACATACCTGGCACTCCCGGCGGCGGCGAATGCTCTCGCCGCTGCCGAGTTCACGCGAATCAATGACGCGCGTATCGGGTGCCTGGCAATATGGGCAATGCATGAATATCCTCGCCGCGCGCCGTCGTTAGCGTCCGCGCAGGATATGGACGAACGGTGGCACATCGAAATCGTCGTCATCGCTGCCCGGTTTGGTTTCCGGTTGCCCGGAACGTGGTGGGGTCGGCGGTGGCTGTCGCCGTTCATTGTCACGCGGATCGGGAGTGCGGGTACCGCCGCCACCGAGCGGCCCTTGCCCCGACGAACCCGTCGGGCGATACGGCTGCTGTGGTGGCAACGGACTCGTGCCGGGTCGGCGGTATGGCTGCGTCTGCGGCGACTCGTTCGCCGGTCCGGTGCGCGGGAAAAGCGGTCGCAGTCGCCCCTGCCCCCGGTCGTTATCGAAGCCCGTCGCGATCAATGTGACAGCAACTTCCTGCGAGGCCATATGCTCATCGAGCGTCGCGCCAAAAATGAAGTTGACGTTCTGATCCGCCGCTTCGCGCACGATCTCCGCTGCCTCGTAGATTTCTTGCAAGCCCATGTCGCTCGGGCCGGAAATGTTGAACAGGATGCCAGTCGCGCCCTGAATGCTCATTTCAAGCAGCGGGCTTTCAATCGCCATGCGCGCCGCGTCCTGCGCCCGCGTGTCGCCCACGCCGCGACCGATCGCCATAAAGGCCGATCCGGCACCGGACATGATCGTCTTCACGTCCGCGAAGTCGAGGTTAATAATACCGGGCCGTGTGATGAGATCCGCGATACCCTGAATGCCCTGCTTCAGCACATCATCGGCGAGGCGGAATGCCTCCATGAACGTCATTTTGCTGTCGGCAATGGCGAGCAGGCGCTGATTCGGGATCGTGATAAGCGCGTCCACGCGTTCCTTGAGCAGCGCAATGCCTTCCTCGGCGTTTTTCCGGCGCGTCGGCCCCTCGAAATCGAATGGCTTGGTGACGACGCCGACGGTCAGCGCGCTGACTTCTTTGGCAATCTCCGCGATTACCGGCGACGCACCCGTCCCAGTCCCACCGCCCATCCCGGCAGTGATGAAGACCATGTCTGCGCCTTTGAGGACATCGTAAATTGCCTCGCGGGTTTCTTCCGCCGCTTTCGCGCCGATAGCGGGGTTCCCACCCGCGCCGAGACCCTTGGTCAGTTTATCCCCGATCCGGAGGCAGAATGACGCCTGTGAATGGAGGAGCGCTTGCGCGTCCGTATTCACAGCGACGAACTCGACCCCGTGCAGCTTCGCTTCGATCATGCGGTTAACGGCGTTACTCCCCCCGCCGCCAACCCCGATTACTTTGATCTGGGCAAAGTTCTCGCCGCCATACGCGACATGAGATTCAAACATGCCCTTGTCCTTCCTCTTCGCCAATCCGCGCGATGAGGGTCTTTCTCCCGCACCCACAGGAACCCGTACTCATCCCCCCTGTTGGCTGACAAGTATCGCTCACGGCAAGAACTCGCGCAACCATGCTTGCCAGCGCGTCTGCCCGATTCGCGTTGGCTGGACAGGGAATTTTGATCCATTTCCTGTTGCCGCGCCGACACTCACACGCGCATTGTGCCCGCCTGCCGTCCGTATATGCAATTCTGGCTCCACGGTCGCGCGCCAGCGGAGCACGCCGAGAACCGCTGCAAAGCCCGGCGACTGTATCGTCGCCGACCCGGCGAAACCCCAGGCACCCGCGACGCGCACCGACATGCCGAGCGCGGCACGGGCCATCGGCGCGAGACCCGACAGCGCCGCGCCCCCACCGCACAAAATCACCTGACCAACCGCTCCCCCACCGCGCGCAAATGTCGTAGCCGGTCGGACGATCTCGCCCACATGCGCGAGCAATTGATCAACCCGCGCGGTGATGATCGCGGCAATGAGTGAGACCGCCACCGCCGTTCGCCCACCGTCCGCACCCCGGACGAGTACCTCAATCTGTGATGCACTCGCTCGCGTATTACCCACCTCAAATTTCAGCCGTTCCGCCTCCACCGGATCAATGCGCAACACCGTCGCGAGATCACGCGTGATATGATCGCCCCCGATTGGGATGCTACCCAGGCACACCACCGTACCGCCCGAGAAGACGGCGACGCTCGTGTGTTCCGCGCCACACTCGATAACGATCACCATACCGTCGTGCTCCTCGGGTAGTGCCACCGCCGCCGTTGCTGCTAGCACGCTCGGCACGATACCGACGACGTCAAGGCCGGCGTGCCGTGCGACTTCATGCCAGACGGGCGTCCGATCCGTCGCATGGAGCGTCATCTCGCGCACCGCGACTGGAGATTGCAGGACGATGCACTCACGTCGCGACGGAGGGGGAGCGAACTGTGCGAGTGGTACACTGAAGTACCCCCCAAAAATGCGATGACCCGCCGCTTTCTCAGCTTCCTCAACCGCGACGCGAATCGCGCTACCCAATCGGCGAGTGTCCGACACGACGCCACGCGTCAAACCTTGTGTGGTCGTGATGCCGTGACCGAGCACCGGCACTCGCTCGCGCGCCTCATCGTCACCCGTGGTTGCCGCGCCTGCGATGACGACGCGCACATCCACATTGCCGGCATCAATGCCGACTACGGTGTCGTGTGTGCGCTGTGTTTGCACTCGCCACCAGGTCACTCGCGCTCCATCCCCTTCGTGTATCGCTACCGCCGACGCAAAACCGGTCGTTCGGGATCACGGAGATCAGCCTCCATCCATGACGGCTGTCGAAGTATTTGCTTCAATATAGCAAGTTTCTTGCCGAGATATTCGTCGTTTCCAAATATCGCGCGCCATGTCGCAGTCTGAACGATTACTCCCACCACGGGATCGAGGGTGATTGCCGCCTGCGTTAGCCCGGTTTCGGTCGGCAATCGCGCACTGAGCGCCAGCACTGCACGAACGGAATCATCGGCAACGCGGCCACCGATTATCGGGGCGGGAATCCCCGATAGCGCCCGGACACGCGGCAAGGGTGGTGCAGACGGGTCGGGCTGCCCCAGCACATCACCTACCGCGTCAACAAGGAACGACTGATCGGCCGCTTCCCAGACGAGCACCGCCTGTCGCTCCTCGATCCGCACGACGATCGTGTTTGGCGCTTCCGTGTGAACATCGCTGCGTTGTACACCAGGCAACGCAGCGATCCGACGCGCCACGGCGGCGCTATCCACACGAAAGACGCTTTGGCCCAGCACGCCCGTCGTCTCTGCCACCATCGAGCCGGGCAACCCCGCGACGCCGACCACAACGACACGATCCACCGAAAACTGTGCGTCTGTCACGACAAAAGCGAGCACTCCACCGAGAACGAGCGCGCCGATCCCCGCCGGCAAGCGGCCATTCCGCACCATAACGACCGCCCAACGCAGGGTGCGGGCGCACGCCTGCCCTACGCGTTTTGCCGTCATCCCGCGCGCCATTGCTTACGCCTCCCCGCGACGACGGCGACGACGGTCGTGTCGCGCGATGGCGAGGGCAATCAGCCGATCCACCAACTCACCGTACGAGACGCCGACCGCTTGCCACATCATCGCGTACATGCTCGTGGACGTGAAACCCGGCATCGTGTTGATTTCATTGATCAGCACGCGCTCATGCGCCTCGTCGTAGAAGAAATCCACGCGCGCCAGACCTTGCGCGTCAATTGCGCGGAAGGCTTCGACGGCACAACGGCGCACCTCGTCGGCGACACGCTGCGGAAGATCAGCAGGGATGCGCAGGCGCGTCGTAGGATCGGTATACTTCGCCGCGTAGTCGTAGAATTGATGCCCCTGCACGACAATCTCGCCAACTGCCGACGCCTGCGGCTCCTCATTGCCGAGAACACTGCATTCGACTTCTCTGCCGACAATCGCTTCTTCGACGACGACCCGACCGTCCACATCGAAGTGGAATGCCTCAACCAAAGCAGCGGAAATATCGTCTTCTTTCTCTGCTTTCGACACACCAACACTTGAACCCATGTTGGCAGGCTTGATGAAGCAAGGTAGCCCGACTGCGGCGATCAGCCGCTGGATGACCGCATCGGGCGCCCGTTCCCATTCCGACTCACGAACGAGTTGCGTGTGCGGCGTCGGCAACCCCGCATCGCGGAAGAGCGCCTTCATCATCGCCTTGTCCATCCCCGCTGCCGATCCACGCACACCGGAACCAACGTAGGCAATATCCGCGAGTTCGAGAAAGCCCTGCACCGTGCCATCTTCGCCAAATGGCCCGTGGAGCACGGGAAAGACGACATCAAGGCGATGAAGTTCACGCGACGCGCCTTCCGGCCCTGCCGTCAGTGCCGTGTCACGCGCGGCGGGGATCACCGCGTTCGAGGCCGTGCCCGTTTCCGGCGGTGATTCGGTCAGTTGCCCACCGGCCGCGAGCAGGTCGCGCATCGGCTCCCCACCCGTCAACCACTGCCCCTGCCGCGTGATGCCGATCGGGACGACTTCATAGGCATCCGGATCGAGCGCGGCGATCACCGATTGCGCGGACGCCAATGAGACCGCGTGCTCGCTCGATTGCCCGCCGAAGAGAACCCCGACCCGAATCTTCCGCCCCCGCTGCGCCGGTCGCTCGTTGCTCATGATTTCCCCGTCCCCCGCACGTCCCACCGACCGATGCGCTGCACTTCGTAGTGCAATTCGATACCGAACCGTGTCTTGACGCAATCACGGCAATGATCGCCGACATGCAGCACCTCCGCAGCCGTCGCTTTGCCGAGATTAACGATAAAGTTCGCGTGGACGGGCGAAACCTGCGCCTGCCCGATCGTGTATCCCTTCAACCCGCACGCCTCGATCAACCGCCCCGCCGCATCGCCGGGCGGATTCTGGAACATCGAACCCGCCGAGGCCGCCTGCGGCTGGGCCGTCTTGCGCCAGTCATGGTACGCGACCGCCCGCGCGCGCAGTTCGACGGGATCGCCCGGCGCGAGTTGCACCCGGATTGTCGTCAGAACGCCGGGAAGCGTGCCATCCTTGATCGCGCTGTGCCGATAGGCGTACGCGAGATCACTCACCGTGACCGTTTCCGGCGTCCCGTCGTACCGGATCAGCGTCGCGTCGAGGAACGACGCACGCATCTCGCTACCGTGCGCGCCCGCGTTGTTGGCGACCGCGCCGCCGAGCGTTCCCGGCAAACCGACGGCCCATTCCAGCCCCGCCAATCCGCGCACACCGCACGCCTCCGCGAACCCGGAGATCAGCATCCCCGCGTGCCCCGTGACGACGGGCGCTCCGGGATTCGCGCTATCAACTTGAATGTCCAGTCGTGGCGTCAACAGTTTGATGACCAAACCATCCACACCCGCATCCGCCGCGAGCACATTGCTACCGCCGCCAATAACTGTGACGGCAATTCCTTCCGCCTGCGCCCAACGGAGAGCATCGCGGAGTGGCCCATCGCCATCCGCCGCACCGATCTTGAGGAACCAGTCCGCCGGGCCACCGACATGTAGCGTCGTATGACGGCGCAGCGGCTCATTCGCCTTGATCGCCGTTCTATTCATCACGCGCACCCCCGCCGTCATGTCGTCACCGCAGGAGCGCGTAGCAGTTGCAGCACCTGCGGACCGACCGTCGTGATGTCGCCCGCGCCGAGGGTCAACACAACATCGCCCGGCTCCACAATGGCCGTGATCTGTGCCACCGTTGCGGCAAGATCGCCGCTGTGGATACCACGTCTCTCCATGATCGAACCGGCAATATCGCGCGCATGGACTGCGCCCGTGTCCGGTTCCCGCGCCGCGTAAATGTCGGTGACGAACGCGACATCGGCGTGCGACAACGCCTCGGCAAATGCGTCGGCATAGAGCAGTGAGCGGCTGAAGGTATGCGGTTGGAAGACCGCGACGATCCGCCGATCTGGATAGCGCTCCCGCGCCGCTGCGAGCGTCGCGCGCACTTCGGTCGGATGATGCGCGTAATCATCAATGACGGTGACGCCGCTCACTTCGCCGATCACCTCGAATCGTCGCCCAACGCCGCGATACGCCGCAACGATCCGCAATGCATCGGCGGCGTCCACACCGGCAGCTGTACAGGCCGCGACGGCCATCGCCGCATTGCGGGCATTGTGTTCGCCCGCCACCGCGAGCGTCGTGCGACCGATCAGGGCACCGCGATGCGCCAACACGACGACGCCATCGGCCTCCACCATGATTCGCCAGTCCGCATCGGGTGCGGTGCCGACTGTCTGCACAACTACCGAAGCCGTCGTGATCGCCGCCGTATTCGGGTCGTCGCCGCTACGGATAATCGTTCCGCCTTCGCGTGTTTGCGCCGCGAAGCGAGCGAAGGCAGCGAGATACGCGTCTATGGTCGGGAAAATGTCGGGGTGGTCATGCTCGATGTTGGTAATCACAGTGATGTCGGGCGTGAGATGGAGGAACGAGTAATCGTATTCGTCCGCCTCGACGACGGCGAGCGCGCCCGCGCCGTTCCGCGCGCTCGTGTCGAGATCACGGACTTCCGCGCCGACGACGAAGAGCGGGTCGTGCCCGAGGGTACTGAGGATATATGCGATCATGCCGCTCGTCGTGCTTTTGCCGTGCGATCCCGCCACCGCGATACAGCGGCGCGCATTGGCAAGCACGCCGAGCAATTCGGCCCGCTTGATGACCGGAATGCCGCCCGCTCGCGCCGCTGTCAGTTCGACATTCTCATCGCGCACCGCTGCCGAGATGACGACGAGCGCGGCGTGTCTAACATACGCAGCAGCGTGGCCGACATGCACGATCGCACCAAGGGGGCGCAGGGTCGTCAGGCCGGGGGAATCGCTCCGGTCGGACCCGGTGACGCGGTATCCCTGCGCGAGCAGAATGCGCGCCAACCCGATCATGCCCGCGCCGCCGATCCCGATGAAATGGACGGCCGCCCCAATCGGTGGCAGTGTGACGGTGGCGCGCGTCGTCTCAATCATCGCTAACCCCGTCCGTTTGCGTCGCGCGGCGTGCTGATCGTTGCGGAGCGCGCGTCGTGCGGGAAATGTTGATAAGGACACCGAGCGCGCCGAGCGTCACAGCGAGGGATGAGCCGCCATACGAGAACAGCGGCAGCGGCACGCCGGTGAACGGGATCGCCGTCGTCACACCACCGATGTTGATCACCGCCTGAAAAACGAGCCACGTCGTAATCCCCGTCGCCATGATCGCCCCGAAGCGATCCGGTGCGTGCATCGCCGTGCGGTAGCCACGCAGGGCCATCACTGCGAACAGTCCGATCACCACGGCGCATCCAACGAGGCCGAGTTCCTCGCCGATCACCGCGAAAATCGCGTCGGTATGCGCGGCTGGGAGCCAGCTGAATTTCTGGCGCGACGCACCGAGGCCGAGACCGAAAATGCCACCATCGCCGAGAGCGATCCGCGCCTGCCACAATTGCCAGCCTGCGTCGCGTAAGTCGCGCTCCGGGTGCAAAAAAAGCAGCAACCGCTCGCGCCGGTACGGCGCGGTGAGGGCGAGCAGCGCGAACGCGCCGACGCCGCTCAAAAGAAACAGCCCGAGTTGCCGGATGTCCGCCCCGGCGATCAGGAAGAGGCTGATGCCGATCACGGCCAGCACCGTCGCCGTGCCAAGATCGGGTTCGAGCATGACGAGGAAGAGGATGACGCCGAGGATGATCGCGAACGGGATCGCGCCATTGAGGAAGTGACGAATCCTGCTCCCCTTCCGGTCCAGCAAGTCGGCCATGTAGAGGATGAGGACGAACTTCATCAACTCGCTTGGCTGCACCTGTATCGGGCCGACCTCGAACCAGCGCCGCGCGCCGAACACCGTACGCCCGAGGGGGAGAACGGCAATCAACATTAGCACCGTCCCGACCATCGCGGGGACAGACCAGCGCCGCCAGAAATGATAGTCCACCCGCGACGTGAGCAGGAGCGCCACGACCCCCAGTAGCGCGGATGAAAGTTGCCGCTTGAGGAAATACAGGCCGTCGCCCGTGTCGCGAATGCCGACGGCATAGGATGCGCTGAAGAGAATCAGCGTGCCGAGCGAGGCGAGCACGATGAGCGTGCCGACGAGGACCGTGTCTACCTGGCCCGCTGCTGCGGGTGACGCAGAGCGCGCCGGTGTCCGCGCTCCGGGCAATGCAATCCGCTCAACCGCCATTAGTGCGCCTCCGCTTCTTTTCGCAGTTGCGCGACTGCGGCGCGGAACTGGTCTCCGCGATCAAACTCATTCTGGAAGACGCCGAACGATGCCGCGCCCGGAGAAAGCAACACCGTGTCACCCGGCACCGCACGCGCAACCGCCTGCGAAACGGCATCGTCCATGCCCGCTACCGGGCCGATGACCGCTCCTGCATACCCGCGCGCCGCGAGCATCGCGGCGAGCGGTGTCGGCACCCGACCATCGAACAATACAATTGCTTTCGCACCGAGCATCGCATCCGCAAGTGCGGTAAAGTCAAGCCCCTTGTCCGATCCGCCCGCGAGCAAGATCACCGGCCCCGGCGTCGTACGCAGCGCAGCGACTGCCGCCGCCGGTGCGGTCGCGGCGGTGTCATTGATGTAGCAAATGCCTTCAACGGTACCGAGATTTTCGTACCGATGAGGCGCGCCCCGGAACATTCGCAACCCGGCGCGCACCGCGTCTACGGGTGCGCCGTAGGCGAGTGCGGCGGCGGCGGCGGCGGTCGCATTGATCCGGTTGTGTGCGCCCGGCAGCGCGAGATCGCTCCCCCGTCCAAGCGGATACGAGCGGTCGCCGCCTGACCAGAGCAGGGTATCCGCATCCTCGATCCACCACGAACCCGGCGGATACCCGGCCACAGGTGGCAGCGCGCCGAACGGCACGATATGCGCTGCCGCAGTTCCTGCGTGCGTAGCGAGAAAGGCTACGCCCGGATCGTCACGCGCCGCGTCATCCGTCCAAGTCGGCAAAATTAGCGTGTCGTCCGCCACTTGATGGCGCGCGATGGCCCACTTCGCGTCCGCGTAGGCAGAGAAGTCCGGGTAACGGTCGAGGTGATCGGGCGAAAGATTCGTAATGACCGCGATATGTGGACTCAAGCCCCGCTCGCCGGTCGCTTCGAGTTGAAACGATGAGAGTTCCAGCACGACCGGCGTTTTCGGCGTGATCGCGGGCAAAGCATCGAGCGCGGAGACTCCCATGTTTCCGGCGATGATCGTTTCCGGTTTCCACTGCCGGAGAATGTTGCCGATCCAGAGCGCCGTTGTCGTCTTGCCTTTCGTCCCTGTCACACCAATCACCGGCGCGGGGCATGCGGCGAGTAAGAGCGTCATCTCCATCTCAATCGGGATGCCCGCCGCGCGCGCCTCCGCGAGGAGAGGCGCGTTTGTGGGGACGGCGGGATTGCGCACGACCAGGTCGTACTCGCGCACGCGAAGGTCATCGTGCCCACCGAGCCGGTACGTGACGGGCAATTCCGCCAGGGAGCGGATCGCTGCATCGAGCGCCGCCGCGTCGCGCCGGTCCGTCACCGTCACGTCGGCGCCCGCACGGACGAGAAAGCGAATCACGCCCGTGCCACCCTCATGCTGGCCGAGGCCGATCAGGAGGGCGCGCTTGCCGCGTAGATTCGTTTGTACACTTCGCTCCGCCATCTCTGTGTCCCCTACGACAACGCGAGCGCGATGCCAAGCATCCCCGCTGCGATCCCGACCAGCCAGAAGCGCATCTGCACCTGCGTCTCCGACCAGCCGATCAGTTCGAAATGGTGGTGGATCGGCGCTTTCTTGAAGATGCGCTTGCCACCCGAGATTTTGAAATAACTGACCTGCAAGATGACGGAAAGCGTCACGACGACAAAGACCAGGCCAACCACCGGCAATATCAGCCATTGCCCGGTCTGAAAGGCCGCGACCGCCAACCCCGCACCGATCGCGAGCGAACCGGTGTCGCCCATAAAGACTTGCGCAGGGTGCGCGTTGTACCAAAGAAATCCGATCAACGCCCCGACCATCGTGAAGCAGAACGTCACGACCTGCAATTGACCCTGCAAATAGCCGATGATTCCGTACACGATATACGCGATGGCCGCCGTGCCACCGGCGAGCGCATCCAAGCCGTCCGTCAGATTAACCGCATTCGCGAAGCCCATGATACTCACGAGCGCGATCGGGAAGTAGACAATCCCAATATCGAATTTGCCGACGAATGGAACGAACATGTTGTGCAAGCCGAGCGGGCCGTAGAGCACCCACGCAGCCACTGCCGCGAACAAAAACAGCCAGGCAAACTTAAACCGTGCCGTCAGGCCGGTACGCGTGCCGCCGACGAGATTGAGCATGTCGTCCACCGCGCCGAGCACCCCACAGGCGAGCAGTACGCCGAGGGGCAACAGCATCGAGAGCCGCCCCGCGAGATTGAAGATCGCCGTCAGCAAAACGACGCTCGTTGCGATCATGATGCCGCCCATCGTCGGCGTGCCCATCTTCACCAAGTGGCTTTCCGGCCCCTCAACACGAATGCGCTTGCCGATCTTGCGCCGTTTGAGCGTCGCGATGATTGGTCGCCCGATCACGACGGTCATCACAAAGGCGACCGCACTCAGCGCCAGCGACGCAGCGAGATTCGCCCGTGGCTGGTTCGGCAGGACCTCCGTCCGCAGCAGGGCGATAAGGGCGAGTACCGACGTTGGCATCATACCGAACCGTCCGCGTTGCTCGTCGTGCTCGCCGTACCCGTCGAGGCGACCCCGGTTTTTGCAGGTCTTTCCGCGCGCAAGGCGTCCACCAGTTCTTCCATATGCATCCCGCGCGATCCCTTGATGAGTACGATATCGCCGGGGCGCAGTTCCGCGCGCAACTGGCGCGCGAGGGCGTCCTTCTCGTCGGGCGCAAAGGCAACGACTGCGGCCTTCGGCATTCCGGCGACCACTGCCGCTTCCGCCGTAATCATGCTGCGGCTGCCAAACGTGTATAGACGATCAACGACCGACGCCGCGCGCTGCCCGACCTGCGTGTGCCCCTCGACCTCATAGACGCCGAGTTCCAGCATGTCCGCGAGCACAGCAATTCGGCGGGGTGCGTCGAGTTCTTTGAGCAGATTGAACGCCGCGAGTGTGGACTGCGGGCTGCTGTTGTAGGAATCGTCTATGAGTGTCGCGCCATTCGGCCCCGGCACAGTGTACAGGCGCAACTGTGTCTGCTCACCCTCGAGGCCCGCAAGGATGTCGTCCAACGCGAGGCCAAGTGCCCGTGCCACGCTCGTCGCGGCGAGTGCAGTGTGCACGCTGTGTCGTCCGAGCAGCGGCAAACGCACGCGCACCGGACGCTCGCCCGGCAGCATCAACCGAAAGGTGATGCCCCGAAGCCCATCGCTCTCGACGTCCGAGGCGCGGATGTCGTTGCCATCGTTCAAACCATATGTCACGACGCGCGCCGTGGTGCGCGATTGCATACCCTGCACATTCGCATCGTCGCCGTTGAGGATTGCATACCCATCGGGCGGCAATCCGGCGACGAGATCGCCCTTGTTGGCGATCAGCGCTTCCTGCGAGCCGAGCCGTTCCGCATGCGAGACACCAACATTCGTGACGACGCCGATCTGCGGACGCGCGATCTTCACCATCATCGCGATGTCGCCCGCGTCATACAGTCCCATTTCAACGACTGCAACCTGCACATCCGGCGTCAGGCCGAGTACGGCGAGCGGCATGCCGGTGATCGCGTTGAGGTTGCCAGGGTTGCGCAGCACCCGAAAACGCCGGCCGAGCACCGTCGCGATCAGTTCTTTCGTGCTCGTCTTACCGACGCTCCCGGTGACGCCGACGAGCATTACCGGATAAAGCGAGCGCCACCACGCGGCGAGATCGTGCAGCGCAGTTAGCGTCTCCGGAACCGCGATCACCGCGAGGGGTGGCGCATTCCCTGCCGCCGTCATCGCCGCGAGCCAGTCAACCCGAACGACCGCGCAGGCCGCGCCGCGTTCCACTGCTTGCCCGAGGAACGCGTGCCCGTCGGTTATCGTGCCAGGTAGTGCAAAAAAAAGCGCGTCCTTGGTGGCTTGACGCGCGTCAATGACAACCGTGCGGAAGAGAAAATCGGGCGGCAACGCCCCACCCGCGACGAGCGTCCCATGCGTGCCAGTCAGCACATCGCGCAGCCGGATCATGGCTTCCTCGCCGTGGGAGGCACGCCCGCATAACGCAAGAGTTCGCCCGCCAGCCGACCGAGCGCGGGCGCCGCGACATCGCCACCGAGCGAGTTCTTTTTCGGTTGATCTATCTTCACGAGTACGGTAAATTGCGGCTTCTC
>JBBSFO010000075.1:0-12835 GCA_038238655.1 Thermomicrobiales bacterium
CGCGACCTGCACGGTTTGTTGCATGTGCTTGGCGTTGCGAAGGCGCACGTGATCGGCCTTTCCATCGGCGGCGGCATCGCGATTGATTTCACGCTCCAGTATCCGGAGATGGTTTCCGCGCTCGTCCTCATCGCGTCCGGGCTTGGTGGCACACCCCCATCGGCGGAGATGCAGCGTGCGGATGCCGCGGTTGATGCGGCACGAGAACGTGACGGGATTGATGCAGCAGTTGAGGCGGAAAATCGTATTTGGGTAGATGGCCCGAAGCGGACACCCGATCAGGTCAACCCGACAGTTCGCGCGCGGGTCAGCGAGATGAACGGCGCGCTTTACCGGCTGCCGGAGATTGACGCGCCGCGCGAGCGCCTCGATCCGCCGGCCATTGGGCGGCTCGGCGAGATCCACGCGCCGACGCTGGTCATCGTCGGTGATGGGGACGTGCCAGATGTGATTGCGACAGCGAATGTGCTTGTACAAGAGATCGCGGGCGCACAAAAGGTTGTTGTTCCCGATGTCGCGCACATGGTGAACATGGAAATCCCGGATGCCTTCAACCGTCTCGTCCTCGATTTCCTCCATCAAGTGGTAGCATGAACTCCGAATCGCAATGCGAGAGGAGAGTCATATGACAGTGCAAACGGTTGGGCTGCTGAGTCCCGGCGATATGGGGCATACCGTTGGCGCGGTCCTGCGACAGCACGGGTTGCGACTGCTGACCTGCCTCGATGGCCGGAGCGAGCGCACCCGCGCCCTTGCTGCCGAAGCGGGCATCGAAGGCGTACCAACGGTGGAAGACCTCGTCGTCGCGGCGGACATCGTCCTCTGCATCCTCGTGCCCGCCGAGGCGATGGGCGTGGCCCAACGCGTCGCGACGGCGATCCAGACGACGGGCGCGGATGTGCTGTATGCGGACTGCAATGCGATTGCACCGCAAACGGTGCGCGCGATAGGCGCGGCGATCATCGGCGCAGGCGGGCGGTTCGCGGATGTCGGTATAATCGGTGGGCCGCCGAAGCAGCCCGGCACGCGCTTCTACACCTCCGGCCCCGGCGCGGCAGGCTTCGCAGCGCTGCACGACTATGGTCTCGATGTGCGCGTTCTTGATGACGAGATCGGCAAGGCGTCCGGCCTGAAGATGTGCTACGGCGCGCTCACAAAGGGCTTGCAGGCGCTCGGTACCGAATTGCTCGTTGCCGCCAAACTGATGGGATTGGAAGAAACCCTTCGCACCGAGCAGGAACAAAGCACGCCGGATGTGCTCGGCTGGCTCCAGCGCGCCGTGCCGCCGATGCCGCCGAAGGCGTATCGCTGGGTCGGCGAGATGGAGGAAATCGCCGCGACCTTCGCGAGCCTCGGCATGACCGCAAACATCTTTCAGGGCGCGGCGGACCTCTATCAGTTCATCGCGGAAACGCCCATCGGCAAGGAGTCGCCGGAATCGCGGGATCGCAGTCGCGGCCTCGATGGCGTCGTCGCAGCGCTCGCCGACGCATTGCGGGAAGAAACGTTGATTCCATAGCCGGGACGTGCTACTCGTCGGAAAGCGCGTCGCGGTGCATCGCGAGCACGTCGCGCTCGTATTGCTGCATCATCGCGCTCATCGTGCGATCCATGAACTCGACGACGTCCGTGAAGATGCGCCCGGCGCGTGCGGACGAGATCGCGCCCTGATCGAGAAACTGGATGACGCCCTGAATGATTGGCGTGCGCGCGCGGAGGTAGATCTGCACGGCATCGCTGATGCCGAAGCCGTGCTGTGCGCTGTCCCGGCCGTATTCGGCGGCGATCGCGCATGCGTCGGCAAGGATTTCCGCCCGATCCGCGCGCCCGGAAACGTACCGGACGGCGAGGGTTACCATCGCCAGGCCACGCCGCCGATGCTCCGCAAGGTCCGCCGCGTTGAATTCGCCATACCACGGTCGCTGGCGAACATCGGTGACGTAGTGATCGTGCTCGTATTGCGACAGGGAGGCCTCGGTGAGCGCCTGCTTGCTGATCCGGCGGCGTGGTCGCGCCGTTCCCTTCGCGAACACGAGGATATCCGCCTCCGCGTAGCGGCGGTGGCCTCCGGGCGTGAGGAAGACCGGCACTTTGCCCGCATCGCTCCACCGCCGCAGGGTGGATTGATCCACGCCAAGCAGCACGCAGGCATCGCGGATCGTCAGCCAGCGGCGCTCCTCACCCTGGGCGCTCGACACAGCGTCGTGCCGTCGTTCATCACCCTGCATAGTTCCACCATCGTTACGGTAATTCTCGGTAAATCTGGTCAAAACTGGTCCATCCTGCATAAGCGTAGCACCCTTTTCGCGTGCGTCAACGTCCGTGCACAAGCCGCCACGCGATTAAATCGGTTTGCCCTTCCTGCATTCGTCGGTACTACCTGCTGCAACGATGTGCTTACTGACATCAAAGCAATCTGCATGACGCCGCTCGCGTATCCGATGCGATTCCATCTATTGCGTGTGTGTTTTTCGTATGGTATAACAATCTCTATGAGTAGTTGCTGAAGATGTGTGTGGTACTCTTGCCACCCTGAACATTTGTTTTGTGGTAGTGTCTTATGTCATCTTCAGTGCCATTGTGGGGAAGAGGGTCTCGTAGTTTAGAAGGAGTTTGATCAATGGCGACGCGATCAACGACGAAATCTCAGGAAATCGTCCAATCACTCCGGTCGGTGATCACGCGCGTGACGGGCGACGCAAGCGGCGCGTGGATGGACCTCGACGTTACCATGCCGCAGATGAAAGTGCTAATGTTGCTGCGCGAAAATGGCGCGCTTCGTGTCGGTGTCCTCGCGCGTTACCTCACGGTTTCGACGCCGACGATCACGGGTATTGTCGACCGGCTCGTTCGGCAAGACCTCGTCAAGCGCGAAGATGACCCTTCGGATCGCCGCGTCGTGCTCAATGTGCTGACGCCGAAGGGCGAGCAGTTGATGGAGCGTCTTCGCCATCGCAGCGACGAAGAACTGACGCGGATCATCGGCGGCCTCAACGCCCAGGAGCAGGCCGACCTGGCACGCACGCTCAAGCGGCTCGAAGAAGTGATCGGTGGCCCATCCAGCGTTGCAGCGGATTAGCAATGCGCAACGAGCAACGGGGAGATGCCTCCTCGCCACTCATTGCTCCGGTATCTCTGTGACAACACTGACTTTTCTTGGCACCGGGACGTCCACGGGCGTCCCAATGATCGGTCGGATCAGCCGCGCGAGTGAGTCGGATGATCCCCGCGATCGCCGTACCCGCTGCTCGGTCTGGATTCGATTCACCGACGGCACTGACCTGTTGATTGATACCTCCCCGGAGTTACGATTGCAGGCGCTTGCAGTCGGGATGACGCACGTTGATGCCGTGCTCTTCACCCACGCGCATGCCGACCACACCGCTGGCCTGGACGACATGCGCGCCTTCAATTCGCTCCAGCAGGAAGTCATCCCCGTGTACGCGGACACGGCGGTCGAAGCGGCGTTCCATCAGCGGTTTTCCTATATTTTCGACGATCCGCCACTGCCATTCTTCGGTGGAAAGCCTGCTCTCGCCTTGCGCCGCATTGACGGTCCATTCGCCATCAATGGTCACGAGATTCTGCCCGTCCGTGTCCCCCACGGACGCACGATGGTCCTCGGATTCCGGTTCGGGCGGTTCGCGTATGTCACGGACGCCGCGCAGGTGCCTGCCGCCGCCCGCGATCAGTTGCGCGGGCTTGATCTGCTCGTTCTCAACGCGCTGCGCGAGCGCCCGCACCCCGTGCATCTCAGTATTGCCGAAGCGCTCGACGTGATCGCCGATGTGTGCCCGACCTGTGCCTACCTGACGCACATGAGCGACGATGTCCTCCATGCCGAGGATGATGCCAAACTCCCGCCCAGTGTCCATTTCGCGTACGACGGCCTACGGCTGGAGATTGACGAGTAGCGAGTAGCGAGTAACGAGAAGGGACAAAACCCCTCGTTACTCGCTACTCGTTACTTGTCTAACCCCCATACCGCCACGCGACGTAATGCTGGCCGACGTTGCCCATCTCGACCTTGAAGGGATCGGGGTTGCTTGGCGTGTAGGTAAGCACGCGCCGCTCGAACGCTTGCACGAGCACGGTTTTGGTGACACCGCCGACCGTCGCCGTCATCCAGTACGCCTCGGTGATCGGCAGGCCGACAACAAAGAAGGTCGGGTCAAAGAGCGGACCGTTGACGGATCGCCCGTTCTGGATGGTGATGCCGGTGCTAGTCAAATACTGCGAGAAAACCGACGCGACGGTGTGATTCGTTTCTCTGATGAAGTTTGCCGTCGTGACGCCCGTCGCATCGCTGCTCGTCGCCGGCCTGACCGTGCCATCCGATTGCAGTTGGTCGGTGATCGGGCTGCCGATTGTACGTGGGGAGGCGGCACGCACGCCATTCATGGTCGCGTAGGTGATTGCACTGAGCGCTCCGGGATCACCGGCGACGGAGACCTGCGCGGGCGCGCGGGTTTCGCGTGTCGCATCGCCCATCTGGACCTGACCGGTAACGAGTTCGTTGACGAGCAACCCACTCGTGATCTGCCCGGTTTGCGGGTTCGTCAGTTCGAGCCGACCCTTGTCGAAATACCAGACCTGCCGCTGGCCACCGGGTGCATCGGTATAGGGTTCGGTGCGGACGCTGTTCACCTGCGGACCCCAGATAAATCCGCGCTTCACCGCGCCGGATAGGACGGGGCCGTCGTACTGGTTGTAGGTGTCCGCATAGAGCGGTGGCCCCGATTGTTGCGCGAGCGGGGTCGTGCTTTGCACTGCCCTGATCGCTTTGACGGCATCAACGAGGCCCGCACCGGATTGCGCATCAGGGCCCGGCGTGCCGATGTCACGCGCGGTATTCTTCAGGGCGCTGAGCGCCTCTTCCTGTCGGAGGCCGGGCCTCACGCTCTGCATCAATGCGACGATGCCCGTGACGATGGGCGCGGAAAATGACGTGCCGGACGTGACGTACAGATCGCTGCTCTTTTCCGGGAGATAGACAGCGATTTTGACGCCGGGTGCCGCGAGATCCACCTTGTTCACGGCAGAGGTGAAATTGGCCGGATTGTTGCTCTCATCGGACGCGCCGACGGTGATGACATTCTGGTCGTCCGCCGGGTAATCGCGTTCATTCGGCTCGTTGCCGGCCGCCGCAATGACGGTGACGTTCCTGGAGCGCGCATAGCCGATCTCGCGCGCCACCGACTGCGAGAAATCCGGCCCGCCGAGGCTGAGGTTGATGACCGTCGCGCCGTGATCGGCTGCCCAACGGATGCCATTGGCGACCGCGCTGCTGTTGCCGTCGCCCGCGTTGTTGATTACCTTAACAGGGAGAATTTTGACATCCCATGCCACGCCCGCTTCACCGACACCATCGTTCCCGCGCCCGGCGGCGAGCACGCTGACAATTGTCCCATGCTGGGAGGGCGAATCGTCCGTTGGGCTGGTATTGTTGGCGACGAAGTTGTAGCCGGGCAGGAGCCGCCCCTTCAGATCAGGATGGTCGGCATAAACACCGGCATCAACGATGCCGATGATAACATTTGGCGAGCCGGTCGTGATGTCCCACGCGGGTTCGAGGTTGACGCTGCGGGTCCAATACTCGCGGGAGTAAAATGGGTCATTGGGTACCTGCAACATGTGCATGCGATAATTCGGTTCGACCGATGCAACGCGCGGATCGGCAAGCAGCCGGGCATAGGTTTCGCGTTCTTCGGTCGGGCTTGTGCGCAGTTCGTAACTATCCGCTGCATCGAGGTGGACGAGCGTATCGGTATCGCTCAGTTGAACCCGATGCGCGGTCGTTTCATTGAGCGCGAGGAGCAGTGACCCCGGCAGATGATCGCGCGCGAACGGATCGAGCGCCCCGAGGGTGTGGAGCGATGGCGTCGCGGCATCCGCCAGAACCCCGATGGGAAAAAGCAGGCCGAAAACGAGCACGAGCGCGGTGAACGCCGTCACTCGGAGGCGAACACGGATCACTTCCAGTATCCTTTCCGTGGAAACCTGGCCGCACGGGAATGAATGGATTCCCCACCTCCGGGGAGCATACCCGACACCTATCAACTTGACAATATTTGCACGCGATTGACATTCGGGCGGGGAACCTAACCCCCGGCCCCTTCCCGCGAGGAAGGGGTGACTCGTCACGATGCCGTGACGTTTCCCGAATGCCATGGTCTCGCGAAGGTCCGCTCCCCCTTCCTCGCGGGAAGGGGCCGGGGGTTAGGTTCTTTCCCACATCCCACGCGCCAGGATGGTATACTTTGCCGTTATGGAAACCGTCCGCGCTATCTACGGGTATACCAACGAAGCCGCTGACCTGACACCCGATGGCGACGTGATGGACGCGGGGATCGGCGCGCTGCTGCTTCATCATGGATGCACGATCGCAACCGCCGAGTCGTGTACGGGTGGCCTCGTCGCGGCGCGCATCGTTGGCGTCGGCGGGAGCAGCGCGTATTTCCTCGGCGGGATCGTCTCGTACTCCAATGATGCGAAGCATCGGCTGCTTGGTGTGCCCGATCTGATGCTTGAACGATTTGGCGCGGTGAGCGTGGACGTCGCGCTCGCGATGGCGCGTGGCGTGCGTCGGAAACTTGGGACGGACATCGGCATCGCGACGACCGGGATCGCCGGGCCGGGCGGTGCGACCCCGACCAAGCCGGTCGGCCTCGTCTACATCGCCCTCGCCGCCGACGGGGTCGAGCGATGCCGGCGCTACCTCTGGACCGGCGACCGACTGGAAAATATCACGGCATCCGCTGAGGCGGCGCTCCGCCTCGTTCGTACTTATCTCGAGGAACTCCATTGAGCAGCCAACCGATGTACCAGAAGACGACGCTCCCGAACGGCGTCCGTGTCGTCACCAGTAGCATGGATCATGTGCGCTCCGCGACGTTGCATGTCAACTATCGTGTTGGCTCACGCGATGAAACGGACGAACTGGCCGGCATCGCGCACTTTATCGAGCACATGCTTTTCAAGGGCACCGCTCGCCGCCCGCAATCGAGCGCGATCACGGAGGAGATCGAGGGAATCGGCGGCAACATAGACGCCGGTACGAGTCGTGAGACGACCTCCTATTCCGTGCGCGTACCGTACGACGCGCTGCAGACCGGCTTCGATGTGCTGGCCGATATGCTGCGCGGCTCGCTCTTCCGCGAGGATGATGTCGAGAAGGAACGCGAGGTCATCACCGAGGAGATTCGCGGGATCAACGACATCCCCGACGAGGTCGTCGGCGAGTTGATTGACCAGCTCGTCTGGGATGGCGCTCCGGTTGGTCGCCCGATTGCCGGCTCGGAGGAGACGGTGGCACGGCTGACCCGCGACAACTTGACCGCGTTTTTGGCGGCGCGCTATGCGCCGGAGCGCTTGGTGATTTCGGCGGCGGGGAAAGTCACGCACGACGCGGTGGTCGCGCTCGCGCACGCTGCGTTTGGCGACCTCGCAAAGGGGATCGTGCCACTCGCAGCGCCGTTTGTCCCACCGATCCAGACGAAGCCGCGCGTTGCGCTCATCAACCGCGAGATCGAGCAGGCGAACCTGAGCCTCGCGGTGCAGGCGATTTCGTATTCGGACACACGCAAGTACGCGCAGTATTTGCTGCACATCATTCTTGGCGGCACGATGAGTAGTCGCCTTTTCCTGCGCATCCGCGAAGACCTCGGCCTTGCCTACAATGTCGGCTCGTATTTCCCGACGCTCGTGGATGTCGGGTGGGGGACGATCTATGCGGGCGTGGACCCCGACCGTGCCGAGCAGACGGTCAGTGCGATTCTCGACGAACTCGTCCGCCTGCGGACGGAGCCAGTGACGCCCGCCGAGTTCGAGCGGGCACGCCGCTATGTAACTGGTAGCCTGCTGATGGGGTTGGAAGGGAGCGCGCCGGTCGCATCGTGGATGGGTATGCGCGAGTTGCTGCTCGGGGACATCCTGACACCGGAGGACGTTGTCGCGCACTACAACGCCGTGACGATCGAGGACGTGCAGGCCCTTGCCTGCGATCTCTTCCTCCCCGAACGCCTCAACCTCGCCATTGTCGGCCCATACAAAAATGATACGGGATTTCGCGCCCTTATCGGCGCATAGCGCCGAAGTGCCGAGTGAAAAGTGCTGAGTGCTGAGACGGCGCGAATCCCAACTCAGCACTGTTCACTCAGCACTCAGTACTCGTTCTCAGAGCCATCCTCGTTGGGCAAGCCATTCCGCGCCGAGGCGGCCGAGCGTGACGGTGCCGCTCTCGTCAATCTCGATGCGGGCACGCTCGAAGAGTTGCGCGACGACTTTGCGCCCATCTTTCGTGGTATAGGCGTCTTCCTCTGCGAGCGGCGCGCCAAAGACATCGCTGTCGCCGTTCGCGGCATACCATTGGAGGATACCGCCTGCGATCCCGTGCCCGGTCGCGGCAACATAACGCTTCTTCACGGTGCTGTCGAAGGCTGAGACGGGTGGGTATGGCCCGTTGGCTTCGGCGAACCACGCGCCGATCGGTGCGAGCGTGACGTTGTTGCTGTCCGGCAGATACTCGACGAGCACACGCTCGAAGTATTGATAGACATGCTGCCCATCATCGCCCTTGCGGATAAACAGTTCGGAGAGCGGGTAGCCGAGGGCCGGGACGCCGCCCTTCGCATTCCAATATTTCGCGATCACATCGGGCATGTTATGCCCGGTCTGCGCGACGAAGGTGTAGCCGATACCGTGATCGGTCGTGCGGTCGAGCGGGGGCGATGCCGAGACGCCGAGAACGGGCACCCCACTCGGATCGGGACCGGGCTTCGGCGCGCTGACCGTTTTTGCCGCCGGTGCAGGCTGGGGTGCAGGTTGCGGTGCGGCAGCGCTAGCCGAACCATCATCCACCAGCCAGAGGAACGTGATATCTACGTAATCGGGGTTGCCCATCCCGAGATCGGCGTACGTACCATCGCCGATGTCTATACCGCACGGGACGGTCACCGTCAGGCCCAAACCGCTCTTGCCATTATTGTGACCGCTGTCGAACGCCACTTTTGCCTGCGGAACGCCGCGCGGGATGCCCTTGTACACACGAACGTCGCTCGGATTCCAGTAATCGTCGTCGTTGTTCCAGGGCCCGACATCCAATACCGGGGCGGTGGCAGTCTTGCCTTTGTAGCTGATCCTGACACTCTTGTTGAGCGCTTTGAAGGAAGGGAGGGCGACGAAATGGTCGTTCACGGTGATGACGTGCCCCGATGAGGTCGTCCCGCCAACGAGACCTTCGCGCGTTGCGTAGACGCGGAACGTCACATTCGATGCGCTCTCAGCCACGATCGTAGGCGATGCACTCGATGGATGCGCGGGCGCTGCCGTGACAGCATGTACCATGAATGAAGGAACGCTGCTGGCGACAGCCGCGAGAGTAACGAGCATCAGGCGAACGATGCGAGTCCCAGATTCGCGCCTCATGCGGGCAATCCGCATCCCTACCTCCCCAACGCGCACCACCACACAGAACGACGATGTGTGGCAACGCTCCCCATTGTGCCGTCTCACGCGCTCCCACCGGCCTTTCCCCACGCCGTATCCTGGGAACGCACGCGCAACGCTGCGCACCGTAACACGGACACGCGCGGGATGCAAATTCCGGGACAATAGTGTCATTCACCCATCACACGCGTGCGAAACCGATTGTGTCCGTACGCACAATCGAACCCCGATGGAGCGCTCAATAGGGCCGCCATCGCGAGCGTTCGCATTTTGCTGGGTGCCGCCACTGTTTCCACTGGGGGCTTCGGCGGGAATGTTCACCTGTCATGTCCGTAGTGCGTCATCACCAATCACCGGGGAGCCATCGCCCGTACGATCAGGCAGTGCTGATGATGCTTCTGGCGACGGCGCGATTCCCGTGATGCGTTCAATCGGACGCCGGTTGACGAGCAACTGCAAGACGTCGGGGCGGGAATAATGGCCGCTACAGGGTAGGGCGCGTAGGCAGCGCGCAGGGATGCGCGATAGAATGTCCTTCCGCCGCTGACCACCCGTGACGAGTGAACAATACAGCGTGGCTAGATGCGAAGAGGTTTCGGGTGAGTCATGAGGGACGTATAGGAGGGAAATGGATGGTAGCGGCACGTCCCACAACGGCAGCGCCGACGCGACGACAGGTGAACCGTGTGATGGGGATTTACGTTTGCTACCAGTTTCTCAGTAACTTCGGCCTCGGCGTCTTCACGCTGCTGTTCAATCTCTATCTGCGGAAACTCGGCCTGCGCGAGGATTTCATCGGCCTTTTCAACGCGCTCTCGACGCTGACGTGGGCGGTGGGCGCGCTAATCGTCGGGCCACTGAGCAGGCGGATCGGCGCGCGGGCAATCCTCGTCAGTGGCGTGTACTTGTTCACCGGTATCGCCGTGCTGCAAGTCGTTACGACCGCGCCATTTGCCTTGCTCGGCATCGCCTTCGCACTCGGGTTCGCGAATGCCGCGATGATGGTGCCATCCACCCCATATGTTTTCACCCTGATCCCGCCGGAGCGGCGCACGCAGGCGCAGGCATTCGTCTTCTCCGCAGTCGCCCTCTCGACGGCGGCGGGCGCATTCATGGGCGGCGAGTTGCCCGCACTGCTCGGCGGCGACACGCTGCGGAACTTTCGCATCACGATGGCGATCAGTATTGCGCTCACGCTGTGCAGTGTCGTGCCGCTGTACATTCTGCGTACGGCGCGGGAGCAACCGGACGCGCCGAACCGGGGCGCGCGGACGCCGATGAAACCGACGGAACGGCGGCAATGCCGCCGGGATAATACGGCATTCGCGCTCGTGGGCGGCTTCATGGCGCTCGGTACGGGGATGTTGATTCCCTTTTACAATGTCTATCTGACATCGCTCGGCGCGTCACCGGGAAAGGTTGGGGCGCTCTTTTCAGTGAGTTCGTTGATCGGTGGTCTGGCCTCGCTCGGCGCGCCGCTGATTGCCCGCCGCTTGCCGCCTCTCCCAGCCGTCGCCGTCCTCCGCTCGATTTCGGTGCCGATGGCCCTGATCATCGGTCTAGGCTTCGCGGGGTTGCCGTTCGCGAGCGCACTCTACGCGATACGTACGATTGGCACCAGCCTCTCATGGCCGATTGAGTCCAGCACCATCGGTAATGTCATTGACCCACGCAACCGCGTCTCGCTCTTCGGCATGCGGTCGGCGGCATGGAATGGCGGGCTGGCCTTCTCGTCGTGGGTCGGCGGCGCGCTGATCGTCCATTTTGGCTACCGACCCGTACATTTCCTCTACGTACTCGCGTATGCCATTGCGATGACGATCTTCCTCACCTACTGGCCGCGCCGCGTCCGCCGGGCGCACGAGGAGCGAATGGCACTCGCGGAGAGTGGCGAGTTGCAACTGGCGTAACGACGAGTAACGAGAAGGCGCACTCTATTCGTTACTCGCTCATCCCCCGCGCTTGCCGCGCGGGTCGAGGGCGTCGCGCAGACCGTCTCCGAGGAAGGTGAAGGAGAGCATGGTGAGCGCGATGGCGAGACCGGGGAAGAGTACCTGGGTCGGTGCGTAGAAGATCGCCTGATACCCCTCGTTGATCATCGCACCCCAGGAAGGTGTTGGCGGGATGACGCCAATACCGAGGTAGGAGAGCGCGGCCTCCGCGAAAATCGCACCGGGAACGCCGAAGGTGACCGAGACGAGCACCGGGCCGAGCGCGTTCGGCAGCAGATGCTTCCAGACGATCCGGTTCGGTCGCGCGCCGAGGGCGCGTGCCGCCTCGACGTACTCGCGACCCTTGAGGCTAATGATCTGCCCGCGCATCAGCCGCGCGTCACCGACCCACGAGGTGATGCCGATGGCGATGAAGATCACAAACAAGCCGCCGAGTAGTTGCTTCAGCGGGCTTTCGCGTAGGGCGGCGGACAGCAGAATGATCAGCAGGAGCGACGGGAAGGCGTACATGATGTCCGTGAACCGGCTGATCAGCGTGTCCACCCAGCCGCCGAAGTAGCCCGCAATCGCGCCCAGCGGCACGCCGATCCCGACGACGACAATTTGGACGACCAGTCCGACGGACAAGGAGACGCGCGCTCCGTACACCAGACGAGAAAGCACATCGCGCCCGAGATTATCCGCGCCCATCAGCCCCGCCTTGCCGGGTGGCGCGTTCGTCCTGCCGCTGTAGACCACTTCGCGGTAACTGTGCGGCGCGATAAACGGGGCGAAGATCGCGACGATCGCGAGGAGTGCAATCACAAGCAATCCCGCGACCGCCAGTTTGTTCTTGCGCAACCGCCGCCAGGCATCACTCCAAAGGCTCCGGCTTTTCTGCGACTCAGAAAGCATGCCGATCCGCGTTGCGTTCGTCGCGATGGCGCCGGTGGCGGGAGACCCCAGGGGAAGATTGCTGCTACTGCCTTGATTGAGTGCCACGAGATCACCGCCCCTTAGCTGTAGCGCACGCGTGGATCAATCACGCCATAGAGGACATCCACCAGCAGGTTCGCGACCGCGATCGTCAGCCCGTAGAGCAGGGTCGTCGCCATGATGACCGGATAATCGCGGCTTTGGACGGCCTGCACGGATAAGCGGCCAATGCCGGGGACGCCGAAGATCGTTTCGACAATAAACGAACCGGTAATCAGGTTCGCCGCGATTGGCCCGGCAATCGTCGTGACGGGGATCAGGGCATTGCGCAGCATATGGCGTGTGATAACGTCCTGCTCGTGCAATCCCTTCGACCGCGCAGTGCGGATGAAGTCCTGGTTGACCGTGTCGAGCATCGCCGAGCGCGTGATGCGCGTGATTAACGCCATCGGCGTGAAAGCGAGCGTCAGCACCGGCAGGATCGCCTGCTTCGGCGTGCCCCACCCCTGTGTCGGAATCCA
>JBBSFO010000076.1:0-12801 GCA_038238655.1 Thermomicrobiales bacterium
CCCGTATTGCTCCCCCTCTCCATCGCGATGGAGAGGGGGCTGGGGGTGAGGTTCCCCTACCCCGTGGTATTGCGCAGGAAGATTCCCGGCTGCATGATTGCCCAGAGTGTCCCGCTCGGCACGGCCGCGACCCCGACCAAGCCGTAGGCGTTGTCGTCGCCGACGTCCGGGCTCGGTACGTGGTGCCACTGCGTGCCGTTCCATTGCTCCGTCAGCGTGGCATCGTGGTGGATGCCGGACGCGTCAATGCTTCTCTGCACGCCGACGGCCCACACGTCCTTCGGCCCGACGATTGCGACCGAGTGGAGCGTGATGTCGTTCGGATTCGCGGTGGGAACGACGCTCCACTGCGTGCCGTTCCAGTGCTCAATCGTGGAGCCACCCACTGCCCAGACATCATTGGTGGCGACCGCCGCCACTCCAGCGAAAAAGCCTGCCGCCGGGTGCGCGACGACGCTCCACCGGACACCGTCCCAGTGTTCGATCAGAGAGGATTGGTTGGTGCGCCTGGACGTAGACCCGACGGCCCAGACGTCGTTGGCAGCGATCGCCGTGACCGAATGGAAGAGGACCGTGAGGTTGGGAAAGGCCGGGGTGGGGACGACGCTCCATTTCGTACCGTTCCAGTGCTCGATGACATTGTCATCCCCGACCGCCCAGACATCGTTCGTCGAGACGGGTGAGACCGCCTCGAGATTGTAGGCGCCGCCCGTGCGATTGAGACTGTTGTAGGGCGGGGCGGGGACGAGGCTCCATTTCGTGCCGTTCCAGTGCTCGATAACGGCGGTGTCGAGGTAGCCGCTATTGAAGTTGCTGCCCACGGCCCAGACATCGTTGGCGGAGACTGCAGCTACCGCATTGAGGTAGTACCCGCCCGTTTGACCACCGGGGTTCGGGGTCGGTACGACGCTCCATTTCGTGCCGTTCCAGTGTTCGGCGAGCGTCCGTTGACCGACGGCATCTGACACTTGACCCACCGTCCAGACATCGTTGGGCGTAATCATGGTGACGCCATAGATGGTCGCATAGGTGTCCGCAGGAAGGGTCGCGCTGGGCACGGTCTGCCAGGGCGAACCGGCTGCGGCAGCGGGGATGGAGAAGGCGATGGCAAGTACGAGGGTGACAATAGCTACGGTCATCGCCGTCAGGCGGTGAGCGGGTGCTCGGTGCATTGAATTTGCTCCTTGTTCGACGTATCCGACTCTTCAATGCGAGCGGGTCCATCCGTCCCCGCGCTGGAACGCGGGACATGCGGCCATCGAGCCTCCTTTCGGCCAATAGACGTCGGGTATTCCGCGCGCACGCGCCTTGTGTCCAGAGAGTGGTCATCGCGGTGGAGCGGGCTGCATCTCCCGAATAGTGCCCGTCTACCGCGACGAAGTAATTGAGTCTTTCGTTACGCCCCGGCGCTCGCCGCTTCAACGACATGCGGTTCCGGCTGGCCCAGCTCGGCGGGCTTGGCGGCGAGGCGGATCGGCACGAGGAGCAATGCCGCCGCCAGGATAATCAGAGCGGCGACAGGAAAGGCCGCGCCGGTCGCGAGGGTCGGGGGTTTGCCCGAGATCACCGAGCGCTCGCCGACGATGAACGCGAATGCCCCCGTCACGTACAGCAACTCTCGAACGACCGGGTACCAGCGGCGCTCCTGGAGTCGGATCAGGACCCGCTCAAACGGCCCGCGCACGAAGATCAGGAACGCCGCAGCGACTGCCCAGAGGAGGAGTCCGTTGGTATTCCCCTTGAACCCGGTCTGGTAGCCGTTCTTCCCCAGCACGAGGTTGTAGAGGGCACCGTAGATCATCAGGCCAAGACCGGCGACGAGCAGGATTTCCCATGCCAGTAGCACCCAGATCCCTTTCGCCCGCCAGCCGAGGGTTTGTTCGGTGGGGCCGAGTTTCTTCGCCGCGCCCCGGATCATCACCAGCACGATCATCCCCGGCACGGTCAGGCCGAGAAAACTGACCCAGTTCCACATGGGCGGCATCAGGCGCGCCTTGTCTAACTGCCCCAGCCCGATACCGAGCAGGATCGTCCCCGCCACCAGCACCACGCCATCTCCCGCCAGCGCGATCTGGCCGATGTGCTTCCAGCCCATGAAGTTGTGCTCGGGGGCGGGAGTGAGCGCGATCGCGGCGGTCCCAATGACGATCGCCAGGATGACGGCGATGAACTGGAGATTCGCCACCGTGCGGCCCACCGCGTGGTGGTTGAAGGGGGGGAGTGCCGAACCCAGATAGAAGAGCGAGCCGAGCAGCGTCGCATCGCCGATCAGCGCCGCCGCTTTGCTGCGCGGCTTTCCCTGCAGCGCGGCAAGGAGCAGCATCCCGCCGCCCCCGGCGACAATCACGCCAATCACGGCTTCGGCGATCAACCGGCCCAGCGAAACATACGCCGCGAATGCGAGGGCGACCATCCCCGCCCCGACAATGAACAGGCTCGCACCCGCCGCGAGGGCCACCGCCTGCAGCAGCCCGGAATGTGCATCAGCCGGAGCCTTCGCCCTGGCGCCTCTCAATGTGGTATCCATGGGTCCTCCGATCAGATCATCCGTTTCATTCCAAACGCCCATCCGTGCTACGGCCCGAGCCGCGTCACGATGTGGGCGAGCATGTCCCAGTCGGCGACCGCGAGGCGCGCTACCAGGCGCACGTCGCCGCTCCCGTCGGGCGCGAGCACGAGGGCATCTCCTTCATTGAGTTGGACACCGGTGACGGAGAGGATGTTCGGCATGTGCGAGACGACCACCCGGTTCGTCCCCGCCGGCTGCGGCGCGGTCAGGATTTGCCGCAGGGCGGCGTTGCGTTCGGCTATCGTCGTTTCCGCGACCTTGCCGGGGGTGTTGTCCCGGATACGCTCGGTCGGCTCGGGGGGTTTGCCGGTCGCCAGCTGCGCGGTGTCGAGAGCGCGGCAGAGATCGCTGCTCACGACCTGCCCGACGGGGATGGCGAGCGTCGCGAATGCGCCGCCGATCGTCCGTGCCTGCGTGCGTCCCTCGCCGGTCAGATTGCGCTGCGTCGCGCAGTTGGTGATGTTTTGCAGGTCCGTGTCCTGCTGGGACTGATCGGTCATCGCGTGCCGGAAGAGGATCACGTAGCCGCCACGCTGGAGCGCCGCCGCCAGCGCGCCGTCGCTCAACGTCGGATCGGCCGCCTGCACCCCAGCAGCTTGAAAAAGACTCAACCCGAGGAGCCCGGAAAGCAGCAGAGTCATCACGCGCTGCGCGCACTGTTTGATCGTTGCATTGAGCATGGCATTCTCCTTTTTTGATCCGCCCAGCACAATCAGTGACGAATGTCGGTTGTCTGTCGGATCGTCCGCACACGCCGTCTCTTGGACCATTCGGACGGCATTCCACCTATTCCGAACTGGGTCACAACCAGTTCCTGCCCTCAGTACACCGCGTTCTTTCGTTTAGATTCGTTTTTGATGTGACCAATATTTTGGATAAAGGAAATACCGAGAGAAACACTAGAAGGTAACAATCCGTGCTACGGAACACCCAATCGCCGGGGAGTTTATGAACCACCTCGCACCGGTGACGCGATTATCGGATGCCGCTGTGCAGGAAACTGCTCATGAACTGGCGTTGGAAGATGAAGAAGAGGCCGAGTAGGGGCGAGACGACAAGCAGCGTGCCCGCCATGACCAGCGCCCACTGCGCGCCCGATTCGCCCATCTGCGTCAGGGTATTGAGGCCGACTGTGACGGGGCGGCTGCTATCGGAGTTCGTGACGATCAGCGGCCATAAGAAGTCGCTCCAGTGGAAACTGATGCTGACGACGGAAAAAGCGACGAGTGCGGCGCGGGCGCTCGGTAGATAGACGTGCCAAAGCGTCTGCCACCAACTCGCGCCATCAAGCACGGAGGCATCGTCCAGCTCGCGCGGTACCTGCTTGAAGGTCTGCCGCAAAAAGAAGGTGCCGAAGGCGCTGGCGAAAAAGGGGAGCATGATCGCCAGTTTCGTGTCGAAGAGATGGAGCCGCCGGATCGTCGCATAGTTCGGCACGATCAAGGCGTTCGTCGGTACAAGAATCTGCATCAGGATCAGGACGAACAGTACGTCCCGGCCCGGAAAGTCGAGCCGTGCGAAGGCGAAGCCGGCGAGGCTGATCGTCACCAACTGAACGGCGAGGATGCCGAAGACGATCACACAGGTGTTGAGGTAGTACCGCCCGAATGGCACGCGATCCCACGCATCCACGAAGTTGTGCAGCGTCAGGCCACCGCCCCACCACGGCGAGCCGGACGCCACCGAGACATTCGCCGGTCGGAGGGCAACCGCGATGCTCCACAAGAGCGGCAGCGCCCACGTCACGCCGAGCAGGGAGAGCAGGATCGTGCCGATAGTGCCACCGATTCGCCGCCGACCGCGCGACCCGCTCACTTTCCGCGACCGCGCCGCCCGCTCGCCGCCGAGCGCGTCGAGGATGGCGTCGGGCGCCTGCACAGTCGGAATTGTCTGCGGGGCTTGCGCGTTCTGCATGGTTTTTCCTCACCCCCGGCCCCTCTCCATTGCTGGTCAGCAATGGAGAGGGGAGAAATACGGTTCGTCGTAACCCTCGGTCCTCAGTCCTTCGTCCTCCGCTCGGAAATCGTGAAGTTGGCGACGGTGAAGATAAGGAGAAGGAAGACGAGGATCACCGTCGCGGCGTTCGCAACACCGAGATTGCGGAAGCGGAAGGCGGTCTCGTAGATGTAGAAGAGCAGCAAATTGGAAGCGTTGCTCGGCCCGCCCTGCGTCATGATGTAGATCTGATCCACCATCTGAATCGAGCCGACCGCCGCAATCGTCGAGACAAACAAGGTCGTCGGCTGGAGGAGCGGGATGGTGATGTACCGTACCTGCTGCCAGCGCGCCGCGCCGTCCAGTTCCGCAGCCTCGAAAATTTCGTCGGGCAGATTCTGCAAACCCGCGAGGTAGAAAAGCATGAAGTAACCCGTCTGCTTCCAGACCGCCATCACCATCAATGCCGGTAGGACGAATTGCGTGTCCCCCAGCCAGTTCGGCGCGCCGAGGCCGACCGCGCGCAACCCTTGATTGACCAGCCCGAAGTTCGGCGTATACAGAAACAGCCAGATCGCCGCCGCACTGACCATCGGCAGGACGGTCGGATAAAAAAAGG
The DNA here is from genome assembly GCA_038238655.1 of Thermomicrobiales bacterium. Taxonomy (GTDB): domain Bacteria; phylum Chloroflexota; class Chloroflexia; order Thermomicrobiales; family JALYUS01; genus JALYUS01. The sequence continues at coordinate 5,124 of JBBSFO010000076.1, forward strand.
CGCTGCGGAGGATACCGATCCCCTTCAGTTTCCGATTCAAAAAGAGCGCGAACAACAAGGCGAGGATGATGCTCGCGGGCACCGTGCCAATGATGAACAGGACAGTATTGCGGAAGACCTCATGGAACGTATCGTCCGTCGCGACCTCGCGGTAGTTCCCCAAGCCAACGAAGCGCGGCACGCGCACCGCTTGATTCTGCTTGAACAGGCTGCGGTAGACTGTCGCGACCATCGGATAGAGCGTGAACGCTGCCACCCCCAACGCGGTAGGGAACACAAGCAGCCACGGCAGTAGCGGCGACTGGCGACGCACCGGAGACGAAACCAATTCAACGCAGAGAGCGCAGAGACGCAGAGGACACAGAGGAGAAAATGGGATTGGTTCTCCTCCCTCCTCTTTTCCTCTCTGCGCTCTCTGCGCCTCTGCGGTTCATCTCCGGTTTCCTCCCCGGTCTAGCGGAACTGCTTGAGGATATTGTCCGCGTTCTTCTGGGCGTCGTCCATCGCGGCCTGAGGCTGCTTCTTGCTCGTCAAGGCGGCCTGGAGTTCGTCGCCGAAGACCTTCTGGATTTGCGGGCCGGAGTGCGTCGCCAGTTCCCGACTGGCGTACTGCAACTGATCGCGGGCGACGAGCGCCTGCGGGTTCTTGGCGGTGTACTCCTTGAGCGCGGGGGTTTCCCAAGCGCTCTTGCGCGGCGCGACATAGCCGGAGTCAATCGTCCACTTCGCCTGGTACTCGGGCGAGGACATGAACTGGATGAACTTCCATGCCGCCGCCTGCTTCGCCTGCGGTGTCTTCTTGAAGAGATAGAAGTTGCCACCGCCCGTCGGCGCGCCGGGCTGCTTCAGGCCGGGCAGGTAGCCGACACCAACGGGAAACTTGGCGTTCTTGAGGATGTTCGTCAGCGAGCCAGTCGTATGCCAGATCATCGCGGCCTTGCCGCCGAGGAAGTCGTCCGGCGTCGTGTTCCAGATGACGATGCTGGCGGGTTCGACCTTGTCCTTCGTGCCGAGGCCAACCCACGCGTCGAGCGCCTGCACGACGGCGGGATCGTTGAAAAAGGTCTTCGTGCCGGTGTCATCCACGAAGTTCTTGCCGTTGCCGATCGCCATCCCCTCGAAAACCCAGTACGGGAAGCCGTCGGACGGGATTTCGACGCCCCAGCGGGAGCCGTCCGGCTTGGTCAACTTCTTCGCGGCGTCTACCATCTCCGCCCACGTCTTTGGCGACTGCTCGGGGTTCAGGCCGACCTCCTTGAAGAGGTCTTTGTTGTAGTACAGGACGGGTGTCGAGCGCTGGAACGGGATGCCGTAGACCTTGCCGCCGTCCTTGGAGTTGAGCATGAAGGCGTCGTAGAAGTCGGTGATGTACGCCGGGTCCGCCGTCTTGATGTAATCGTCGAGCGGGATGATGGAGTCGGCGTCCTTGAGGGCGTAGAGGTCGGTGGAAAGGGAGACCGCGACATCCGGCGGCATCCCGCCGCCATCAATCGTCGTCTGAATCTTCGTCAGGGTATCCGTGTAGGAACCGGCATAGGTCGGCGTCACCTTAATGCTGGGGTTCGCCTTGGTGAAATCAGCGGCGTAGCCGTCAATGATCTTGGTGATCGGCCCGCCGACCGCAACGGGATAAAAGAAACTGACCTCAACTGCCGCCCCACTCGTGGTGGCAGGCGCGGTCGTCGCGCTCGCGCCGGTTGTGGCCGCCGGGGCGACGGTTGCCGCAGTGGGTGCAGTCGTCGCGGCGGCAGGCGCGGTCGTCGCCGCCGGCGCAGTTGTCGCGCTCACGGCTGGGGCCGTCGTCGCGCTGACCGCCGGTGCGGTGGTGGCGGCAGGTTTCGGCGTGTCGGTCGCGCTACTGCCGCCGCATGCAGCCAGGAGAGCGGCAACCGCCGCACCCGCGCTCGCGCCGAGGAACCGGCGACGCGTGAGATTCCGTTTTTCGTGCACCATGTCTGTCATGTGATCGCTCCCCTTTTCACCTACATACGTGACGCGCTTCATCGCGTGCCGCGCGGAATCCGCGCGCCCTTGCGTGTCCATCATTACCCCAGATCGTTGCCGGTATCCTATCATAGGCCCGGCACGTCCGTACATCCGCATCGAAGCATACGGGAACACAGGTACTGGGTGATAAGCGGGAGGTGTGCGGGCGGTGAACGCGCCGTTACGACGATCCCACCGCTTGTTGCTCCGCTTTGTAGGCGGCGAGTTCGGCCTGATGATGGGCGAGTTTCCCGGTCACGTCACCAATCTGCGTGCGGTTTCCGGCCTGCTGCGCCTGCTGCAATTCGCCGGTCAACACATCCACCAACCCTTGCAGGTCGTAGACTTTCTGGCCGACGAGTGTGCCGTACGGCATCCCGGCGGCGGTGGCTTGCTGCTTCATTTTCTGGCGCACAGCATCTGTTATCGTAAAAGTCACCTTGCAGCCCCGTTCTTTACTTGGCGATCTTCAGGTAGACCGCATACCAGTCGGTGCGAATTTGCTCCTGTGCCTGTTGCAGTGTCATCGCGTTCTTGCACACTTGATCGTGCAAATAATTCTCTACCTTGTCTTTTTCGCGCGCGCCGATCTTGCTCGGGCCATCGGGCGTCACGTATGGCTCGGGCCAGAGGTTTGTCACCATATTGCTGCCGCCGAGTTCGAGCGAGATGAAATGGTCAACTTCGTGCTTGCCCGGCTCGTTCGGGATGCCGTATCGCTGATAGACCGCCGCCTTCTCGTCACTGGAAACACTGCGGACGCTCGAACTGTAGCCGGAAACGCAGACTTCTTTCGCCGTTACGTTGGGAAAAACATCGCCGGGTGTCAGCGTCGGATTCGGATACAGACTGGCAGGCCCAGCCTTCGCGCCGCCACCATTCGCCACCGGGGCGGTCGTCGCCTGTCCACTACTGCATCCACTCACCGTCATAGCGAGCACCGCAAGCAGGAAGAGTCGCTGAATGCGCCATCGTCGCACTGTGCTATCCCCCATCCACGCATCCTACCTCACACGCATAGATTCGCAGCCATCGTACCATGTCCGGATTATCGCTCCGTTACCGTGCAGCACGAGCGACCGACTGAGAAGCGGCAAGGGCACGATCAATGCCCGCGCGATCCACATCGAGGTGGGTAACGGCGCGGACGCGATGCAGGCCCATCGCGTTCATCCGCACGCCATGGGAAAGGATGGCGGCGCACCATTCCACGGCGGTCATGCCGAGGGCGGAGACATCGAAAAAAACGAGATTTGTTTCGACGGCACGCGGATCAATGGCGATCCCCGGCATCTCCGCCAGCCCATCCGCGAGGATGCGGGCATGCGCGTGATCTTCCGCCAGCCGCTCGACGTTATGTTCGAGCGCGTAGATGCCGCCTGCCGCGATGATCCCCGCCTGCCGCAACGCGCCGCCGAATGCCTGCTTGTATCGCCATGCCGCAGCGATGAATGCGTGCGACCCTGCCAGCGCCGCCCCGACCGGCGCGCCAAGCCCCTTCGTGAAGTCTATCCACACGGAATCGAAGGGCGCGGCGAAGTCGGCGGCGGCAACTCCCGATGCGACAACGGCGTTCATTAGCCGCGCACCGTCCATGTGCGTTGCGAGGTTGTGCCGACGGGCGGTGTCGCAGACCGCCGCGATCCGTTCGAGCGGCCAGACGGTGCCGCCGCCGAGATTGCTCGTGTTCTCGACCCAGAGGAGGCGCGTCGGCGGGGCGTAGCGACTCGGCGGATGGATCGCCGCCTCCACCTGTTCCGATGTATAGATACCGCGTGCGCCATCGAGGCCGGTGATATTGACACCGGAAAGCAGGCCCGGCGCGCCCGCCTCGAAGTGGATGGGGTGCGCGGTCCTGTCCATCAGTACTTCATCGCCGGGGCGCGTGTGGACTTTCAGGGCGATCTCGTTGCACATCGTGCCGGAGGGCAAAAAGAGTGCCTCCTCCTTGCCCAAAAGAGCCGCGACCATCGCCTGCAAGCGGTTGACGGTTGGGTCCTCGCCCTTCTGCTCATCGCCGACGGCGGCGTCGCACATGAAGGCGCGCATCGCGCGCGATGGCCTGGTGAGTGTATCGCTGTAGAGGTCTACATCAATCGTCGGCACGGTTCGTTTCCTTTCCCCACATTCCTGATTTCGCTGACGGCTGAGGTATCGAACTACCAATGCTACAATATCCTCACGAGAGGAGCCTATCATGTTATCCGATGATCTCATGACAACAATTCAACGGCTGCCCCTGAACGAGAAAGTCGCGCTGCTCGACGTGTTGATGCGGACGATCAATGAAGACGTGCGCCATGCATCTTCCGAGGCTACTACCTCACCCGATGCCGAGCATGTCCGCAAGATGCTCGGGCGTGAGGGGCAACCGCCGCCTTTCGAGGAGTTGCAGGGCATCCTGGCGACGGGATCGCCGGTCCCGGCCGGATACGACTGGAAAGACGATTACACAGACTATCTCACGCAGAAGTACGCATGATGCGCGTCATGCTCGATACAAACGTCGTGCTCGACCATCTTCTCAACCGGGCACCGTGGCAGACGATGCATCCGCACTCTGGCGGGCAAACGGTGCGGGTGACTTCGACGCGTTTATCTCCGCAATCACGCCGGTCAATGTCTTTTATGTCGCTCGAAAAGGTGTCGGTGCCGTTCTTGCGCGGCGGATCACCGAATCGTTACTCACCTCAGTCGGTATCTGCGCAGTTAACCGGGCTATTCTTCTGGCAGCATATGCGCTTGCGTTCAAGGACTACGAAGATGCGGTCCAGCACGCCAGCGCCTCCGCCGCGCATATGGACGCCATCGTTACGCGGGACCCCAGCGGCTATACGGACGCGACGCTTGCTGTGCTTGCACCTGCCGATTTCCTGCAGTAACTCCGCGCCGCATCGCTCTAACGATGATGGGCAATGCCGCTACGAAGGGAGCAAATGATGGCGACGAAACCGCGCACCACCGCCGATCTCCTCGTCGAATGTCTCGAAAATGAGGATGTCCAGTACATCTTCGGCGTGCCGGGCGAGGAGAATCTGAACCTGATGGAAGCGCTCGCCGAGAGCGAGAGCATCCGGTTCGTCACAACGCGGCACGAGGGCGGCGCGGCGTTCATGGCCGACTTGTACGGTCGCCTGAGCACCTACCCCGGCGTCTGTCTCGCCACCCTCGGCCCCGGCGCGACAAATCTCCTCACCGGCGTCGCGGATGCCCAACTCGACCGCGCGCCCCTGGTTGCAATCACCGGGCAAGCAGGGCTGGACCGGATGCATAAGGAATCGCACCAGTACATTGATGTCGTGCAGATGTTCCGCCCGGTAACGAAGTGGAACGCCCGCGTCGAGCAACCGGAGAATACACCGGAGATCGTCCGCAAGGCATTTCGGCTCGCACGACTGGAAAAACCCGGTGCGACGCACATCGAGCTGCCGGAGGACATCGCCGCCGCACCTGTCGGTCACGATGCCGCGCCGATGCCCGTCCGCCGCACGACCTACCCGCACGCCGACCCGAAAAGCCTCGTGCGCGCCGCCGAACTGCTCACGAGTGCCACCCGCCCCGTCATCCTCGCGGGCAACGGCGTGATCCGTCGTCACGCCACCGATGCCCTGCGCGCCTTCGCGCGCGAACTCGGCATCGGCGTGACGAGCACCTTCATGGCGAAGGGCGTCCTCGATTACCGCGATCCCCTCGCCGAACCCGCTGTCGGCCTGCGCGCGCTCGAAGCGAGTCAGTTCGGCCTGACAGACGCCGATGTCGTGATCGTCGTGGGATATGACCTCGTCGAGTGGTCGCCTGAACTCTGGAACCGGGCGCGGGACAAAACGATCATCCATGTGGACAGCACGCCCGCCGAGATTGACCTCCACTACCTCCCATCTATCGAAGTCGTCGGTGAGATTGCAGACAGCCTCGATGCGCTGCGCGAAGCGCTCGGTGGCCACGCGGGTCGCTGGCCTGCCCCACGCATCGGCTCGGACGAGGAGGAGGAATTGCGCGGCTTCGCGCACGACGACAGCATGCCGATGAAGCCGCAACGCGTGATCAGCGCTTTGCGGGACGCGCTCGGCGACGACGATATCCTCATTTCAGACGTGGGCGCGCACAAACTCTGGCTCGCCCGTCTGTATCCGACCGCCCAGCCGAATACCTGCATCATCGCCAATGGCTTCGCGGCAATGGGTATCGCATTGCCCGGCGCGATTGCCGCCAAACTCGTCTTCCCTGCGCGCAAGGTGATCGCGGTCAATGGCGACGGCGGCTTTCTGATGAACTGCCAGGAGTTGGAAACGGCGCGGCGGATGAAGACCGCCTTCCCGACCGTTGTGTGGAAAGATGGGCGGTACGGCGTGATCGAACTAAATCAGACGCGCCGCTTCGGGCGAACCTTCGGCATCGAGTTCGGCAACCCCGATTTCGTCCAGTTCGCCCAGTCGTTCGGCCTGCCCGCCTTCCGCGTGGACGCCGCCGACGATCTCCTACCGATCCTCAAACGCGCTCTCGACCTCGACCAACCCTCGCTCATCGAGGTTCCCGTAGACTACCGCGAAAACCTGCACCTCGCCGAACGATTGGGTGTGCATTAGCGCACGTTTTGTACGGCCTCATTACCCTGCAATGGACTCGCGCCGGACGAAGGAGAGCGATGTGCGTTGTGCAATCGCAATATTGCCGGAATAGATGAACGCCGCTACCATACCATCAGCGATACGTCGGGATGCACGATACCTGCTCCCCTTCCCGAGGCGGGAAGGGGCCGGGGGTTAGGAAGGATACTCCCATCGGTAAGCGCATCACGTCCCCGGCCACGATTGCGACGAATCCGCTCGTGCGTGACTACGACACTGGCGGGTTCTACGATGAGATGTTCGCGTCCGCGCCGGGCGGGAAGGTTGTGCCGCGCGCACATTATCGCCCGCTCGCCGCGCAACTTGCCCAACTGAATGCGAGCGATCTGCGCCACGCGAGCGATCTCGCCAATCGCTCCTTTCTCCATCAGGGCATCACCTTCACGGTGTATTCGGACTCCGAGCATGGCACGGAGCGCATCTTCCCCTTCGATCTCATCCCGCGCCTCATCCCGCCGGACGAGTGGCAGTTAATCGAATCGGGCTTGCAGCAGCGCATCCGCGCCCTCAATCTGTTCATCCACGACATCTATCACGACCAGGAAATCCTCGAAGACCACATTGTGCCGCGCCAGTTAATCGTCCGGGCGCGTCACTTCCGCCGCGAGGTCGTCGGCATTGACGTGCCGCACAACCTCTATATCCACATTGTTGGCAGCGACCTCGTGCGCGACGCGAGCGGGCGCTATCTCGTCCTGGAAGACAACCTGCGCAGCCCGAGCGGTGTTTCGTATGTCCTCGCGAACCGCACGACGATGCGGCGCGTGCTGCCGGACTGGTTTGGCGAGATCGGCGTGCGTTCCGTGGACCATTATTGCGGCCAGTTGATCGAGAACCTGCGGGCGCTCTCCCCCCGCCCCGCCTCGCGCGGCTCCGGCGGTCCGACGGTCGTCCTGCTCACACCGGGAATCTACAACTCGGCGTATTTCGAGCACGCCTTTCTCGCGCAGCAGATGGGCATCGAACTCGTCGAGGGGCGCGACCTGTTTGTCGTGGACAACCGCGTCTATCTGCGCACAACGCGTGGGCGCGAGCCGGTAGATGTCATTTATCGGCGTATAGAC
>JBBSFO010000077.1:0-12728 GCA_038238655.1 Thermomicrobiales bacterium
CGACCGGCCATGCCCCGCTCGTCATCAATGACCGCGTCGTTGTTGTCGGCGTGCTCGAGGGTAGCGGCACCCGGCATCGCCATACCGCGATCTTCCTCATTGATCATATCGTCGTCTACCGCGTGGTATTCGCTGCGGTTGAATCCGGCCCCGCTCGCGACATCCGCTCCAGTCGCGCGCACCGTCAGGGTATTGCCGCTGTTTTGCATCACCGCACTGATCGGCACGAGCCATTCCTGGCCGTCATGATTGACGACGATGTCGGTCACTTCTCGCGTCGGCCCGTCCACAATCACATGCGTGACGTGACCCATTTCCATCCCATCGGCGGTCATCACACGATCGTTGCGGTGAATATCCATCTCAGCCATCAATCAGTCACCTTTCTCATTCATCTTCTTCGACGACAGTGTTCCAGGGTACGCGCCGGTTACGACCGGGGCATATTCGTGCGGTCGCGCTCGAGCACGAAGTCATCCTTCTTGCGGCGACTCAGCAGATATGCGATCAGCGCGATCACGGCGAGCGCGATCAGGAGCGGAATCAGCCACTTCCAGATGCTGCTGCCACTCTTGGCGGCACTGGTTGTCTCGACCTTGGCAACGGTGTTGTCTGGGTTCGAGGTCACGTTGACCTGATCGCCGACCTTAAGGTCGCCGACCGTCGCCGCCTTGCCGTCGCGCAGGACAGTCGTGTTAGCGGTCGTGTTGACCTGGCGATCCTGTCCATTCGAGTTGACCGTCAACGGACTCGTCTTGGAGATTTTGCCCGTGAACGGCGCAGTGCCCGTCACCGGAGCGGCGGTCGGCGTTTGCGCCGCCACACTCACCACAGACAACCCGAGTAGTACGGTCACGGAGCACGCAAGAATTGCTCTCCGTATCACTGAAGCACCCATGCCACATTTCCTTTCATAGGATCCCTATCTTTCCATTGTCATTCACAACTGAATGACACCACGATCTCGCTTTAAGCAATCATGGTGCCAAGCGTATTTCGACATACTCGCTAAAAAGAATCATGTCGGTATCATAGGGAATGTGGTTTTTCAGAAAGTGAACGGAGTGAAAGGAGTGGTAGTGATCGGGTCGCTTTTGCGGCAACGTTCAAAAATACGACAGCACGGACGCGCTCTACAAAAAAAGGCGAAAAAGAGCCACCTTGCCGGGCGACTCTTCCATGCGATTCAAACGAATTGAGGGGAACGATCAGCGGTGCGCCGTGGGATTCTTCGCGTCTGGATTCGCGCGAAAATAGCCCGCAACTTTTTTGCCATCCGCTCGGGTATAGCCGGAAACCCAAAACTTGTCCCGTTCGCCAGCTGCGGGCTGTGCGTCTTTGTCACCCCCGGAATACTTCCGTCCGGTCGTCCGCTCCTTTTTCCACGATCCCGCAGCCTTCTTGGTCGCCATGCCTGCCTCCATTCCCGTACCCACATTACGACGAGGATAGATTCGTCTCGTCCTACGTAACCGCGAATGCAGGATCGGTGCCAGTCACTCGGACATGCCCGAGATGCGCCGGGCTGCGTCGTTGCCGTAAGGGTTTCCTACGTTGCAATGACATTCGCGAGGAGCGCCCATCGCGACGATCTACCATCTACCATTTCTGCTACCGCGCATCGAGGGCGTGCTGCATGGAAGAAACATTCGGCGGCATCTGGCGATTGTCCACGAGTTGATAGCCGATGCCCCGGATCGTGATAATCCGGTTCATCCCGACCTTGCGCCGGAGCCTACTCACGGTGGCGTCCAGTGCGTTCTGACCGTCCAGATCAGCGTGCGGCATCGGGATCATCGCCAACCGTTCCCGCGCGACGGGGCGATTGCGGACGGCGAAAAGCATGCGAAAAAGCCGGTATTCACTGACCGAGAGGCGGATCGGCGCGCCACCGACAATTGAGACAAGATGCGCCCCCTCATCGAGCCAGTAGTCGCTGCGATACAAGTCGTCCTGCACGCCAAAGCGCACGCGGATCACCGCCGAAAGCCGCGCGACCATCTCTTCGATCATGATCGGCAACGACAAGAAGTCGTCCGCACCCGCTTGCAAAGCCGTCTGGATCGCTACGGGAGCGGACTCGGGGCTGAAGACGACGATAGGCAGGGCGAGCACGCTCGTCAACTGGCGAATCGTCCCATACGCGGCCGTCGTGAACGCGGGGATCGGGACAGCGATCACCATGCGCGGTGGCAGCGACAGGGCGAAGAGCGCTTGCGTATCGGGCGCTTCGTCCCAGTGCCACCCTTCCGCCTCGATCGCCGAGGGGAAGCCCGTATTAATTGCGCTCGCCGCCCCCAGGACCATTACCCACGTTTCTTCCGGTGCATACGCCATCCGCACGATAATCGCTCCATTCTTTACGCAGTATGTGAGCGAGGACGTACAAAATGCCGCGCTCCCCTATTACGTAGAGAACGATACCAACGTGAGATGTGCGAAAGCCTTCCATCGGCGATGCGCGATCTGACGATTCGTTCAAGACGAGAGTAGCCAGTAGTCAGTAGTCAGTAGTCAGAAGGGGGCCGGATTCCGCTGACTACTGACTACCGACTACTCTCCACGACCGGGATTGTGAAGACAAATGTGCTGCCACCGACAGGCTGTACGCCGCCCGCTGTCCGCTGCCCGCTGCCCTCCACCCAGACGCGGCCACCGTGCGCGGCGACGAGTTGGCGGACGACAGCGAGGCCGAGGCCGAGGCCGGAGGCGTCCTGCTGGGGAATGTTCGTCCCCTTGACGAATCGTTCGAAGATGCGCTCGGCATCCTCCGGCGCGATGCCCGGCCCCGTGTCGCGCACGCTGACACGGATCGCATCGTCCACCACGGAGACCGCGACCTGAATCGTCGTATCCGGCTCGGAGAACTTCATCGCGTTGGAGAGCAGGTTATGCAGAATCTGATGGAGCCGCACCGGATCGGCCATCGTCCGGGGGAGCGATGGCGCAATCGCGGTTTCCACGCGCATCCGGGCATTGGCGAGGAGCGGCGCGGCATTCGCGATTGCCGCGCGGATCATGTCGCCCATCTCCACCGATTCCCGGTGCATCTGGAGGCGACCGAGATCGGACTGCACGAGGTCGTTGATGTCGTCCACGAGCCGCCAGAGTTGCCGGACGCTGAGCGAGGCGGAAGAGAGGAAGTCGCGCTGCATCTCGGTTAGGGGGCCGACGCGCTCCTGCGTCAGAATATTGAGGAAGCCATAGATTGACGAGAGCGGATTACGCAGTTCGTGCGAGACGACGCCCATGAACTCGGCGCGTGTCCGCTCGACCCGATACATCGCCGTTGCATCGTGGAAGACGCGCAGGCGGTGCGGCACGTCGCCAATGACGATGGTGGATTCCGTCATTTCAATGTAGCGGTCGCGCGTTGTCTTCGGCGAGAGGTGCCATCGTCGCAGGACGGACGGATCGCCCGGTTCGACTGGTGCGCGCTCGGCGGCCCACTGCGCCTCCAGCGTCGCAATCGGCAGGGGAAAGCGGACACCGACGGGGGCGATCTTCGTCAACTGGTAAAAGGCGCGGTTGGCGTCGAGCGCCGTTGCCCCTGATTCGTCGAGCAGCAGGAAACCGTCCGTCGTGGACGCAAAGACCGCCTCGAACCGCTCCCTGCCGACGATGGTCTGGCGGAAGAGTTCGGCGTTGTACACGGCGGTGCCGATCACGGAACTGCAATCCGCGAGTGTTTGCTGCGTTTCGGGATCGAACGGCTCGCTGTGGAAGTAGCAGGCGAGGCCGACGAGCGTTCCGGCGGCGCGAAGCGACACCGCAAAGACCATATGCCCGGCGACAAGATCGGTGATCGGCATGAACTGCGGTCCGTGCACGGCGCGGGCACGCTGGCGGTCATAGGCGTCGAGCGCCCATTGCCTCAGCCGCTCCCGTTGCCCAACCGACTGCAAGATTCGCGTGAAGACGATCGCCTCCGGCCCGCGCTCCTCTCCGTCGGCAACGATGACGCCGACCGTGTATGGCACGACATCGCATACAAAGGGGAGAACGATGTCGAGCGCCTGACGCGGGTCGTCGCAGGCGGTGACCGCGCGCGTCAGGGCGAGGAGCATCGTCGCGCGGTGGGCTGTTGCCTCCTGCTCCATCGCCCGCCGAGCCTGCGCAATGGCGAGCGCCGCACCGTGCGCGGAGGCACGCAGGATCGCCAGCGTGCCGCGATGGAATGCGCCGCTCTTCGGCGACCACGCGGTCAGCGTGCCGTACGTGGCAGTGCCATCAGTGATTGGGACACACATGATCGTGCCGGACGACTCGCGCCGCAGCGACAGATAGCGCGGCTCTTTCGTCACGTCGTGGATCAGGAGCGGTGTGCCCGTCTGCCCCACCGTCCCCGCGATGCCGACGCCGAGCGGAAACGAAGCCTGCCCGACCATGCCGAGCGGCATGTCTGAAACAACAACCGTCCGCAGATCATCCGACTTCTCGAAGAGTTGCACCGAGCAGCGGCACTCCGTGAAGGAGACCGCGACATGCTGCACGAACTGCATGAGCAAGGGGCGCAAGGCGTCTATCTCCGCCTCGTTCATCCCCCGCCGGTCCGCCGGTCGGCTCACCGGATACTGCTCCGCCCGCGTCCTACGCGGCGCGGCGACCGTCTCGATAGACATACCCAAGCCCCCGTACGGTGTGGATAAACAGCGGAGCGTCGGGATCCTGCTCGATCTTCTTGCGCAAGCGACGGATGTAGACATCCACGCGGTTGCTGCCACCTTCGTAGTCGTATCCCCAGGTCCGTTCGATCAGCGTTTCGCGCGAGATCACCGCGTTCGCGTTGCGCATCAGGCATTCGAGAATTTTCATCTCGGTCGGCGTTAGCAGCGCGGGCCGCCGCTCCGGCGCGGTGAACTGCAATTCGCCGAGATCGAGGGCGGTGTCACCGACCTTTATGACCATGCCGAAGAGGTTGCGTTCCGCGCGCCGGTAACGGCGCAGCACCGCCTGGATCCGCGCGAGCATCTCCGTCGGCTCGAAGGGCTTGGAAATGTAATCGTCCGCACCGTGGCCGAAGCCGTCCACCTTGTCGCCTACCATGCCGCGTGCCGAAAGGAAGATGACCGGCACATCCGGGTGCTCGCGCCGTAGCGCTGTGCAAAGCGTGAAGCCGTCAATGTAGGGCAGCATCACATCGAGCAGGATCAGATCAATCGCATTCTCCTTGAGGAACCCGCTCACCTGCCGGGGGTCAGAGAGCGTCGTCGTCTGATAGCCGCTGTCGTCCAGCAAAAAGACGAGCATCTTACTCATGAACGGGTCGTCCTCGACGATCAAGATGTGTGTTTTGATTGTTTCGCTACTCATCTTTCCCTCTACAATCCTGCCCGGGCGATACGCTTGCGGGCCACCGCCACGCCATCTCCGTCATGCGAGAAGCGCAACCTTCTCCCGTCGCATAATGCCGACAACGAACGCCCAACGATGCCAAACCGAACGATTCGTTCTGATACTCTCTACCATCTGCTATATGCCCCTCGTGGTTGATATATAAATCGCAAGATATTCTTTCTATCAAGTAGAACGTCGCATTACAGAGAAATGTGACGGGGCTGTCAGGATTCATTGCAGAGCCGACCGGAGATTGAACCGCCAAGACGCCAAGAACGCCAAGAGGGAGCAGAGAAAGAGATAAAGGGGGTTCGTTCCGCATTCTCTTGCATCTCTTGGCGGTTCAATGATTCTCCCTGGCCGCTTCGCATTGCGGAGCGTTGGCCGCGCATACGGTATAGTCACAATGCATCGGGCAAGTGAATGAAACGGGGAGGAGCGAGAGTAATGGCAGAGATGAGTCCAAGTCAGGCGATCATCGCGGCACTGAAGGCGCAGGGGGTGGATACGGTCTTCGGGCTGGATGGCGACCATGTCATCTACCTGTTCGACGCGCCGGCGGACGCGCCGGAGATCACGCCGATCACGGTCAAGCACGAGAACAACGCCGCTATCGCCGCCGAGGTCTACGGTCGGCTAACGGGGAGGCCGGGCGTCTGCATCACGACCGCCGGGCCGGGGGCGACGAACGCGCTTTCCGGTGTGGCGGGCGCATACGCGCAGGGTGCGCCGCTGGTTCACATCTCGGGCGGTGTGCCGGACGGTGCGTTCAAGGAGGCATTCCACGGCGTGGATCGGACGGACTTCCTGCAGGAGGCCTTCACGCCGGTAACGAAGTGGTCGGTGCGCGTCGAGGACGCGGCGGAGATCCCCGCCGTGCTCACCCGCGCCTTCGCGCTCGCAGTGGCGGGGCGACCGGGGCCGGTGCATATCGAAATCCCCCTCAGTACGCTCCAATCGGGCGCGATCAACGTCGCCGCCGATGCGCTCGCACCCGCGCCGCGCGACACGACGCCCGCTACCGGCATTGACGACGCGATTGGGCGGATTGACGCAGCGCAGTCGGTCGCCATCGTCGTCGGCAAGAATGCGTGGTGGCCGACGGTGAGCGGGCAGGTCGTCCGGCTCGCGGAACGGCTCGGCGCACCCGTCGCTCACAGTTGGGACGGCCACGCCGCGATGCCGACCGTCCATCCGCTCTCCATCGGCGTGTACCGGGGCGAGGGCGGCAGCCACCCGACGGCGTATCAGGCGATCACCCATGCCGATCTCGTCCTCGGCATCGGCGTGCGCGTGGGTACCGAGACCGCCGCGCAACTGGCGGAACAGATCGGGGAGCGGTTGCTGCTGATTGATGCCGCCGATGAGCCGGACGACGCACTGATCGTCGCCGCACCCTCGATCACCGCGCTCGCCGAGGCGGTCGGCGCGCTGGCCGAGGAGTGCCGCCCGCGCCCGGAGAACGCCGCGACCCTCGCGCTGTGCGCCCGCGCGCAGGAGTCGCAGCAACGCGGCATTGACATCGAGTTGGCACGCTACCGGGACCGTCGCCCGTGGCACATCGGCGTCGCGCTCGATGCATTGGCGAAACGGATGACGCCGGACATTCTCGTCGTCAGCGATGTCAGCCAGGTGAAGCTGTGGACGCCGATTCAGGTGCCTGCGTTCAATCCCGAATCGCACTTGCAGCCGGGGTCGTGGGGGGCGATGGGCTACGCGGTGCCGGGCGTATTGGCGGCGGGGTTGCTGCGGCCCGACAAGAAGGTGGTCGGTGTGACGGGCGACGCCTCATTCCAGATGGCGTGCAGCGATTTCGGCACGATCTGCAACCTCGGTCTGCCCGTCGTGATCGCCGTCCATGCGGACGAGCAGATCGGCATGATCCACCACGCCCTGCGCACGACCTTCGGGCGGACGCACGCGACGGAGATCGGCCACGTAGATTTCGTGCGCTATGCCGAGGCATTCGGGGCGCGCGGCATCCGCGTCACTGAGCCATCCGAGGTCGGCGCGGCGTGGGATGAAGCGCTCGCCGCCAACGGTCCGGTGCTGCTCGAACTGCGCGCCGGGCACGATTTCCCCTTCCCCTGGCCAATCCAACGCCTCATCGAGCAGGCGGACGCATAAAGGGAGTAGCACAGAGAACACAGAGTGAATCTTTTTTTCTTCTCTCTGGGCCCTCTGCGTTCTCTGTGCTACTCCCTTTGTTCCTCCTCATCGTCAGGCAGTCGCGCGGAGGTCGGTGGGGGAGAGGAGGCGTTGCATGGCGCGCTCGACCTCCGCATAGGCTTCGTGAATGCCGTCTACGCGCACTCGCGCGCCATCCAGGAGGCCCGCCGCGCTCCGCTGTTCGAGGGCTTCGCACAACCCGGCGAGCGCCGTCGCACCAAACAAGGCGCTCGTGGATTTCATCGTGTGTGCGGCGGCCTGCAACGCGCTCACGTCCAGCGCGCCGACGGCATCGCGCATCGCCTTCAGGAGGTGGGGCGCGTCGTCGAGGAAGCAGGCGATTAACCCGCCCAAGCCGTCGTCGCCGTCGTCGCCGACGATCGAACGAATATCATCGAGCGTCGCGCTGTCGAGGAGCGCGTCGAGCAGATGGTCGCCTTTGGTAGCGTCCGGGAGTTGCTCGACCGCGCCACTGTCTGCGGCGAGCGGGCGGGCGCGCTTCAGCGCCTCGACGAGCGCGGAAATCTGCACCGGCTTGGTCACGTAGTCGTCCATACCCGCATTCAGGCATTTCTCGCGGTCGCCCTGCATTGCGTCGGCGGTCATCGCGATGATCACGGGGCGCGCGGCGCGCGGCCAGCGGTGACAGATGCGGCGCGTCGCCTCCAGACCGTCCATCTCCGGCATCTGCACATCCATCAGGATGACATCGTACGGTTGCCGGTCGAGCGCCTGAATCGCCTCCAGGCCATTCCCCGCGACATCAGGGCGATAGCCCATCTTCGCGAGCAACTGGACGGCGAGTTTTTGGTTGACCATATTGTCTTCGGCGATCAGGATGCGTAGCGGCATCCGTTCGGCCAAATGCACATCGAGGAGCGGCGCCCCGACCGCCGGGGCCGCCTTGCGCGGCTGCGCGTCGAAGATACCCATCAGCACATCGTGGAGTTGCGATTGCTTGATCGGCTTGGAAAGGAACGCGGCGAAGTGCGATTGATCGCCCTGCTCGCGACGGCCCATCGAGGTAAGCATGACGAGTGGGAGCGCACGCGCGTCGCGATGGGCGCGGATCGCCGCCGCGAGCGCGATACCATCCAGATCGGGCATCTGCATATCGAGGATTGCCACATCGAAGGGATCGCCGCGCCGAATCCATTCCAGCGCCTCCGTGCCGTGCGCCGCGCTCCGTGCCCGCATGCCCCAGTTTTGCGCTTGCAACGTGAGGATGCGGCGATTCGTCTCGTTGTCGTCCACGATCAGGATGCGCCGACCCGCGAGCGACGGCTGCGCGCTCCGCTGCCAGATCCGCGCCTGCGTCGGCAGCGAAACGGCGGTGATCGTGAAAAAGAAGGTCGAGCCCTCTCCGGGTGCGCTTTCGACCCACATCGTGCCGTGCATCAACTCCGCCAGCCGCTTCGAGATCGCCAGACCGAGGCCGGTGCCGCCGTACATCCGCGTCGTCGAGGCATCCACCTGGCTGAAGGACTTGAACAGGCGGTCCATCCGCTCGGTCGGGATACCGATGCCGGTGTCCCGAACGGCAAATTGCACCGCGTGCTGCCGGTCCGTCGCCGCACGAGAGGAGACCGAAACAACGACCTCGCCCGTTGCGGTGAACTTAATCGCGTTGCCGACCAGATTGACGAGCACCTGACGGAGGCGTGTCACGTCGCCAACCAGCGTCCCTGGCACGCCATCGTCAATTAAGTAGGCGAGGTCGAGGTCCTTTTCGGCGGCACGCGTGGCGAGCAGGTCGAGCGCGTCTTCGAGGCAGTCGCGCAGATCGAAGGGCTGCTCCTCCAGATCGAGGCTACCCGATTCGATCTTCGAGAAGTCGAGGATGTCGTTGATGATCGTCAGCAGGGCATCGCCGCTGGTGCGGATCGTTTCAGCATATTCCTGCTGCTCAGCGGTGAGCGGTGTGTCGAGCAGCAGGCCGGTCATGCCGATCACGCCATTCATCGGCGTGCGGATTTCGTGGCTCATGTTGGCGAGGAACTGGCTCTTGGCGCGGTTGGCGGCGTCCGCCGTTTCCTTCGCGGCGCGCAACTCGGCCTCGGCGCGTTTCGCCTCGGTGATGTCGCGGATGATGTTCAAGACGGCCTGCCGCCCGTCGTATTCGATCACGGACATGCTGATGAAGGTGTTGACCTGCGTGCCATCCTTGCGCCGCTGCACCGTCTCTTGGCTGCGGAAGGTCGCATCCTCGACCGTGCGTCGCACGCGCTCCGCCGCACCGGCCGGGTCCACCGAAAGGTCTATGATCCCCATGGCGGTGAATTCGTCGCGCGCGTACCCGTACGTCTCGCACGCCATCTTATTGACGGCGAGGATCTGCGTCGTTTGTGCATCGAAGATCAGAATCGCGTCGTTCGCGCTCTCAAAAAGCGCGCGGTAGCTCGCCTCGGAGGCGCGCAAGGCTTGCTCCGTCCGGTTCCGCTCTGTCACATCGTTGGCGAGAACGAGACGTGCCGACCGGCCGCCGAACAGGAGGCTGTTGGAGATCGTCTCCACCTCGATCAGTGCCCCGTCTTGCTTGCGGTGCGTCCATTCGCTGACGGCACGGTTGCCGACGCGCTCTGGCAACTGCTGCAGAAGGCGCGCAAAATCGTCCGGCGGGCGGATATCCGCGAGTGTCATGTGCAGAAAATCGTCGCGGCTGTAGCCGTAATGCGCGACCGTCGCGTCGTTGACGGCGAGAAAGGCGAGCGTTTCCCGGTCGTAAACCCACATCGGGTTCGGATTCCCCTCGAACAGCAGGCGATACTGCTCCGCCGCCTCCTGCAGGGCGCTCGCGGCATTGCGGCGTTCGGTGATGTCTGTCATCGTGCCGATCAAGCGGACACACACGCCTACCGCATCGTACTGCGGAATCAGCCGCGTGATGACCGTCACCTCACGGTCGTGGGCAACGACGCGCTCCTCGTAGCTGACCGAGGTGCCCGCCGCTACCGCTTCCCGACACTTCTGGATGAGTAGCGCGCCCTGCGCGGCGGGCAAGCAATCGTCGAGCCGCTTGCCAGCCACCTGCGCCAGGCTGAATCCGGTCAGTTTCGTATATGCCGTGTCTACATGCGCGCACCGGAACGTTTCGTCGTCCGGTTCGAGCAGGAAAAGCGCATCGGAGATCGGGTCCGCCCCAATCCGGAATTGATCTTTATTCAACATCGCTACTGCCGCCTTCCTGGCGCCGGTTTCTGACAGGAGTGTCATCGCCCTACCGTCATACATTACACTATAGTCAACGTATAAACTATCAGCGATGTTATGGGCAAGGGGAAGAAATCGGGAGAACCGCAGAGACGCAGAGACGCAGAGAACCACAGAGGAAGAAAAGAGGAAAAAGCACATCGCCTCTTTCTCTCCTCTTCCCTCTCTGCGTCCTCTGCGTCTCTGCGGTTCAATCGCTTTCGACCGCCGTTTCGGCGGCATGTATTGTGCGGTATTCGCGACTCAGCAGGGGAGCCGAGTCAACGCAATGGCGTGTTGCCCACCGTGTGCGTGGCGGTGACCTGCTTTTTCCTTGCGTGGATCATGTTCGGGGGTTGTGGTCCGCTTCTCTCGAACCCTCCAGATCGCCCGGAGAGCGATCCCTAGAATCCCCCGCCGCCGAGCAGTTTGCCCGACCAGCCGATGACCCAGGGCGCGACACCGGCGATGATCGTCACGAGCGTGACGGCTGCGAGGGTGATGAGGAGTAATGGCGACGCCTCCACCGCGATGATGGCGGCTTCCGGGCGTGTCTGTGGAGCGGCTTTCGGCAGCATGGCGAGAAAAACGCGCACGTACGCAGCGACGGTCGCGACACTGGCGAGCGCGGCAACGAAGACGACCCACGCGTTGACGCCATTCAGCGCGGCGGCGAGCAGGGCGAGTTTACCGGCGAAGCCGGCGGTCGGCGGGATGCCACCGAGCGAGAGCAGCGCGATGATCAGGGCGGCGGCAATGCCGCGATGCCGTGTCATCAGCCCGCCGAGTGCGGGCAGCGTGCGGCCCTCGCTCCCGGCACGATGGACCATACCGAGTACCGTAACGAGCGCGCCCGTTGCCGCCGCATAGGCGACGAGGTTAAGGAACGCGGCCCGTGCCCCCGCGCCACTCCCCGTTGCCAGCGCGAGGACGACGAGGCCGATCTGCGCGATGCCCGAATAGGCGATCAGTCGCCCCATCTCCCGTTGCAGGAGCACGCCGACGCTGCCGACGAGCACCGTGATCAGCGCAACCGCCGTGACCATTGGCCCCCAGTACGATTGGAGGCCGGGCGCCGCGCCATAGAGCAGCCGGACGAACGCCGCGATCACCGCGACTTTGGTGCCGACCGCGAGAATGACGAGTACCGGTGTCGGTGCGCCGGAATACGCATCTGGCGCCCACTGGTGGAACGGGACGAGCGCGAGTTTGAACCCAAGGCCCGTCAGCACAAGCGCCAGCCCGACCAGCAACAATGGCAGCGTGTCGCCGCCTTTTTGCGCCGCCACCGCCGCGATGGCGCTGAATTTCGTCGAACCGACCGCACCGTAGACCAGCGCCGTGCCGTATGCCTGAATCGCCAGCGCGACGACGCCGAGCAGGAAGTAGCGCAGCGCCGATTCCCGCCCGCGTGGGAAGCCCGCCAGCAGGTAGAGCGGCAGCGCGAGCAGTTCGATCCCGATCAGGAGCACCAGCAGATCGGACGCGACCGCGAGAACGAGCATCCCACCCGCCGCGAAGATCAGCAATCCTTCATAATCGCCGCTTTCCCACCGCTCCGCCGTCCCATACGGCAACGAGAGGAGCATGGTGACAAGGACGGTCGCCATGCCGAGTAGCCCGAAGGCGACAGCGAGCGCGTCCACCGTCACCGTGCCGCCGAAGACTGCTCGCGCGTCTCGCCAGCCCCAAAGAAGCAGCCCACAGGTGGTAAGCAGCCCAAGCGTCGTCAGCGACGCCGCCACTCCCCGCTGCCGGGGTGCGAGCGCCGACAACGTCAGCAGCAAGACCGCCGTCACTGCCAGCGCAATCAGCGGCGAAAGCATCATGTACGGAACAGTCATGGACCTCACCCCCGGCCCCGTGCCGCGGGGGGGGGGGGGGGGGGGGGCGGGTTGGGGTGGTTGGCTGTTGTTGTTTTTTTTTGGTCCCCGGGCGCCGTGGGTTGCGGGGGCGCCCCCACCCCCGCCCCGGGGCCCGGCGCCGGGGGGTAGGTTCTTCACGCTCCCCGCACCAGCAAATAGAGCGCGAGA
>JBBSFO010000078.1:0-12429 GCA_038238655.1 Thermomicrobiales bacterium
AACATGCAGGGAGCAGGACGCGCGGGGGAAGCGGTGTACAATGCGGTGCGACCGCACCAAGCCCTTGGGATGCGTACCCCGGTCGAGTTCCTCGCTGATCGTTTCAGCATCCATGCGTAGCGGACGTACTGAACCCATACATACACTTGCATGGAACGTTGCCGACGATGTACACTCGCTTGCGTTAATATCGATGACGCGGCACACACACGAGCAGGGCGATTGCTCGCCCTGCCTCGGCAGTGGGACGCCGGACGTTACGGCGTGATTTGGATCGCCCCCGCCGCGCCATGAGTCGCGTCGGCGAAGGAGTGCGTCACGAACGGGTACTTGCCGGGGGTCGGGATCGTGAACTCGACCATGTACGCGCCGCCCGGCGGGATGGTCACCGTCTGGTTGCCGTGCTGCGCGTTCGCCGGATTGCCGTCCGCGTCGGTGTTCTGGAAGATTGTCCCGATCACATGGAAGGCGCTGAAGTCGCTCGGTCCGGCATTGACGATGTAGAACCGCACGAGTTCGCCCGCCTTCGCGGTCAGGGGAGCGCTCGTGTACTGACTGGCATACCCATTGAAGGCGACATAGTCCGGTTGCTTGTTGAGCGCCTTGCTGACATCCACCGTTTGCACATCGCCCTCTTTAACCGTCACGTAGAACTCACTCTGCACGAGCACGTACTCGCGCGCGGGCGGCAGCGGCGTCTGCGGGTCCACCACCACGGCGCCGTACATGCCGCTCGCGATGTGCGCGATGACGAGCGGTGAGCCGCAGTGGTACATGAAGACGCCGGGATACTCCGCCGTCCAGTCAAAGGACTTGCTCTCGCCGGGCTTGACATCGGTGTAATCCACGCTCGGCGGCACCTGGGCGGCGTGGAAATCGATCGAGTGCGGCATCGTGCCTTGATTGGTGAGCGTGAACTTGACGGTATCGCCCTGCTTGACGTGGACGACCGGGCCGGGCACGGTGCCGCCGAACGTCCATGCCTGAAACTGCACGCCATCGGCGATCTGGATCACCTCATCGGAGGTCGTAAGCGCGAGCGTCCGCGCGTTCGTCGTACCGGGCACGAGCGGCAGGAGCCCCGGGAGCGCAGCATCGTACGGCGTGTGTGTCACCGCCGGGGCCGTTGCCGCAGGCTGCATCCCGGGCATGCCGGGCATCGTCGCCTGCGCCGCCGGAGCGACCGTGACGATTGCCGAGGTATTGCCGGTCGTGTTGCCGGTCGTCAACGCGGGCTGGGTTGCCTTCGGTTGCGCCTGCTGCGGCGGCGCGAGGCTCACGCCGCCCGCGTTCGGCGCCACGGCGCCATTGCTCTGCCCGCTCGTGCCGCCGCTCCCCGCGCCACATGCGACGAGCGCGTAACTGGTGAGGAATATCACCGAGGGAACAACGATCAACGCGATCAGGAGACGGAAGCGCCCGTCATCACTGTTCATCACATCCTCCTTGCACCTGCATCGGTACATGTCGCGGGACGCCGTTGTCCCGCCGTACCCAGTGTAGGAGCAGGGCGTCAAGGATGCTGTGAGAATTGTCACGCGGTCATGCGTCGGCAGCGATCTCGGCGAGGCGGGCGCGATCGAGGATGGCGATATGGCCACCAGCCATATCGATGATCCCCTCCCGCTCCAGCGTGTGGAGCGAGCGGTTCACCATCTCACGCGCCGCGCCAACCATCGCAGCCATCTCGGTCTGCGTCTGCTCATGCGGCTCGTCGAGCAGCGTCCGCGCGACGCGGCCGATCACCGGGCGGAAGGCGAGATTCTCGACGATCTCCGTCAAGTGGCGATTGCGGGCAGCGAAGATCGCCAGCGCGCTCTCGGCGAAGGCGGGTGCCGTCCGCAGGAGGCGGAGGACGTCCGCCTCGGGAAGTGCGTAGACCAGCGTGTCCGTGAACGCCTCCGCGCCTGCCGGATACGGGCCGTGATCGAAGATGGGAATCTCCGCGAAGGTCTCGCCTGCGTCCGCGAAGAGCAACGTCTGCTCGCGTCCGCCTGGTGATCGCTTGACGATCCGCACCGTGCCGTCGCCGACGAGATGGAGCGCGGTCGCGGGCTCGCCTTCGGAGAAGATTACCGCGCCGCGCCGGTACTGCCGGGGCACCATGCGGGCCGCGACATCGGCGCGCACTTCCGCCGTGAGGCGCGCGAAGAGGGGGTGGGCGGCGAGCAGCGCAGCGACCTCACCTGCATGCATCAGTGTTCCTCCGTCCTCCGGGCCACGATCACACCACAAGGATACGCGGCAAGCATAATGCCGGACAACACGTCCGTGCGGAATTGTGTAGTTGCGTCACAAGATGTACCATTCAGTCGTTCTAACCAGAAGACAAGATGGCATCGCCCATGGCGGGCTGTCAGATGCGTTGCGGCAATCATGATATGAGTGCGGCATGATGATGGCCCGGCGAGGAATCCATGCGGAGGCGGTGACGACCGCACGAAATCCCGCCGCGCACACACAGCGCGACGAGACTGCGGAACTCGCGCGTCTCACGGCGCTCCATCGTGCGGGCATCGCCGTCGCTCGCCAGCGCGATCTCACCGATGTCATGACGGCCGTCGTGCATGAGCTCGCCCAGACACTGGGCTACCACTTCGTCAGCGTCTATTTGTGGGAGGAAACGGCCCTGCGCTTACAGGCGCAACATGGTTACGCGACGCCCGCACGCGAGATTCCGCCCGATCGCGGGGTAATCGGACGCGTCTTCCGCGAGGGCGCGAGCGCGTTGATCACCGATCCCGCTGCGGATCCCGACTTCTTCTACGCTGATACGCATGTGCAAAGTCAGATCGCCGTTCCTATTCTTGATGGGGAGCGGGTTTGCGGCGTGGTGAGCGTCGAGAGCGTGGTGCTGCTCGACGCGCGCGATCACGAATTGCTGGAGTTGTTCGCGCAGCAGATTGGCATCGCGATCAGCAACGCACGCCTGCACGCGGCATTGGTGCGGGCGGCCTGGACGGACGCGCTGACCGGCGCACTCAATCACGCCGCGCTGCTCAATGGCTTGGAGGGAGCGGTCGTCGAGGCTGCGGCAAGCGACCGCCCGCTGACGGTGTTATTTGTCGACATTGACCACTTCAAGGCGCTCAATGATCGCTACGGGCATCAGACCGGCGATCACATTCTGCAACACTGTGCCGAGCGACTACAGGCGCTCCTCCCGATGGGAGCACTCCTGGGACGATACGGCGGCGAGGAGTTTGTCATCCTGGCGCCGGACATCACCGACGATGAGGCGGCAGCGCTGGCGGAGCAGCTACGGGCGGCAATCGCGGGCGACACCTGGTCCGCGTCATCGGCTGCCAGTGACGTGTCACAGGTAACGATCAGTATCGGGATAGCGCGGTATCCATACGATGGGGCAAGTAGTGTGGCGCTCCTGCGCGCGGCGGATCGAGCGTTGTATGCGGCGAAAGCGGCGGGGCGCAACCGCGTCTATCGGGCGGACGAACCGGCGAGGAAACCGCTCTCTGTCACTGCAAGAGAGTGAGCATATCTCCCTTTGTTGCAAACCTCCCGCTCAAATCTCCGCGCCCCTGCCATAGAACATCGTGTCCTCGCGCGATCCCCCCTGCCCGTCACCGGCGGTATGATACTCGGCAATCAGTTCGATGGAGCGCAGATACTTCACCATCTTGTAACCCAACTGCGTCTCGACCCGCAGGCGGAGCGGCGCGCCGTGCGGCAACGGCAGCGGCTCGTCGTTGAGTCCGTAGGCGAGGATCGTCTGCGGATGCGTCGCGAGCAGCAGGTCAATCACCTCGTAGAAGGGCCGACGGGGTTTGCCGCCATACGTGAACTGATCGAGGCCATACGAGGTGAACTTGAGGTAGCGTGCTGCGGGCAGCGGTTGGCAACGATCGAGGATGTCGGTCACGCTCACGCCTTGCCACTTGCCGACGCCCGACCACCCCTGCACGCAGTTGTGCTTGGTGATCTGCACCTGGCTCGGCATCGCGCGCACGTCATCCAGCGAGAGGCTGAGTGGCCGCGCCACCAGCCCGCCCACTGCCAATCGCCACTCCCGGAAATCATCCTTCGCCAGCGCGAGGAACGCCGGGCTTTCTTCGCCCACTGGCGGCGCACCGTTGATCCAGAGGTAGGGGGAGATGTCGGACTCCCGGTAATGCTGCCCCGAGGCCATATGGTGCAGCGCGAGTGTGCGGATCGGCGCTTCGATGTGGTCGAGGGCAACCTGCACCTGGCGTTTGTGATGCAGCGAGTACCACGCGGTCCAGATGTAGATGGCGAGGACGAGCAGCAGGGCAATGATCGCGATAACGACGGCGAGCCGGAAGTGCCCATTCGGCGTGCCAAGGACAATATTGCCGATGTTCTCACGGAAGTGAACGACCAGCACGAGCGTGACATGCAGCACGACGAAAACCGCGAAGGCCACCATCGAGAGGAAGTGGAGACTGCGCGCCACCTGGCGGCCGCCGAAGAGTTTGATGTACCAGGGGGCGCTGGCGGCGATGGCGGGCGACATGGCGATGCCGGTGAGCAGCATGGCCGGCCCGAGAATGAAGACGACGAAGGCATAGGTCAGTTGCTGGAGCGGGTCGTAGGGGCGGAAGTCGGCCAGCGGCGGGATCTGGAAATGAAGATAGGTCAGCAGCGAGTGCCACGCCCCCGGAAAGAGGGACCAGGATGTCGGGATGAGGCGCCGCCACTCGCCGGTCGCGAAGAGCAGGATGATGTAGACAAGGCCGTTAATCAGCCAGAACGAGTTGGTGACGCCATGCCAGTGGCGGCCGAGGCCGAGGTTTTTCTTGCCGGGGAGGGCGAGCAGCGGGGAGATGGCGATCTCGTCGTCGCGCGCGGTGTAGATGACGCCCGGCTCGGTCGGCACCGTCTTCTTCGTGAATTTGATCCACTCCGAGCCGGGCGTGCAGCCGTCATTCCAATAGAAGCGCGGGTGCGCGCCGAGGATCTCGACGCCGCTGCGAATCAGCAGGCCGACGAAGAGGAGGTTGAGGTAGTGCGTGACGCGCAGCCAGACGGGGAACCCGAGACTCGCCAGAACGACCTGCATGCCCTCACCTTTCTCACGCCGGGGCGAGGCGTTCCTGTATCGGCCGCCGGAGCACTGCGGTATTACTGATCTCGCCCGCGTGCAACGCATAGACGAGCGTGACGGTGCCGTGCCGCTCCCGCTTCGCCAGATCATCCAGTATCACCTGCGCCGCCGGGGCCGCCAACTCGCGCTCGTAGCGGGCCTGGAACGCGGCCCACTTGTCTGGATCGTGGTTGTACCAGCGGCGCAGCTCATCGGAGGGTGCGATCTGCTTCTTCCAGGCATCGAGCGCGGCCCTGGCCTTGCTCACGCCGCGCGGCCAGAGTCGTTCGGTAAGCACGCGATAGCCGTCGCTCTCGACCGCAGGCTCATAGACCGGCTTCATCACGATCATGCGGCTCCCTCCTCATCCCGGCGGCACCATGACTACACGGCATAGGGGACGGCGTTGGCCGCGAGCGGTGAGCCATCCAGCGGGACAAGGATGTGGCGGGTCATGGAAATTCCCTGCGCCGGGTCCATTACTCCGAATCTCCCCCTCGCACCGCCGTATCGTCGTGTGCCCCCTGCCAGGCAATCGTCAGCAGGAATGCGCTCTCCTCCAGCGCCTCCACCGCGTGCGGCACGTCGCGCTCCAGGCTCACCAGTCGCCCGATGGGCAGATCCACATTGGTTCCGGCGGTGTGAAGGCGCAGATGGCCCGCAAGTGTCTGGACGCTGATCCGTCCCGCTGCCCGGTGTTCCTCCATCCGGGCGTCCGCCCGCAGGGCGATGAGCACCACCCGGAAATCGGCCTCCTTGACCAGCGTCTTGGCGGTGCGGTCGCCCTGCTGCCAGGCGGCTTCTTCGTGCAATCGCGCCACTTCATGCGCGAGATCGAAGGCGAGCACCGGGCTGGCCATCCGCTGGGGTGGGCGCTCGCTGGTTCCGGTTGTTTCACCGGGCGGATGTGACTGCGATGGGTGTTCGGCGACCATATCTACCTCCATGATTGTCAATGACTTGTCGGTCCCTCACTGCGTACATCGCTCTCCCGATCACGTCGGCGGCCGGTCGGTGGGCTCCTCACCGAGGAAATGACCGAGCAGGCGCGTCAGTTCCTGCATCCCCCGCACACGCTCGGCGATCTCATTCGCGGCGATACGCTGCCGGATCCTCTCGCGGGGCAGCATATTCGCATATTCCTGCGCGCGTTCCGCCAATATCGCGGCGCTGGCGAGGTCATCCGCGAGTGCTCGTACCCGCGCGCCAATCGTCTCCATCGCCGAGATGAGCGTCGCGAGTACCTGATCCATTTCACCGGCCACCCCCAGCGCGCGCAATCGGTCCACTTCCGCCGTCAGCACCGCCACGCGACGCGCGTTCGCGGTATCGAGCGGCGCGAGGGTATCCCACCGCTCCTCCAGGTGCGCGACCTGCTCTTCGGCCTCTTCAAGCGCCGCCTCGCGCAAGCGCGTCTGCACGACCGCGTAGGTCAGCCGGTCCGCGTGCAACATGAAGCGGGCATCATCGAGGGCGATTTGCTTCTGGATATAGTCAGCTTGGTCGTTCATGTATCCATCCCCCAGCGACCAACGGGAGACGCGCACCGTTGCCGCCTGGCGCCCCACCGCAGCCAGTGTCGCAGATTGCGTTCCCGGAGTATATGGAAACGCGGGTCCGGGTTCCGTCACCATTCATCATCGGGGCGCCATTCAGTATTCCAGCAGATCCGCAGTCGCAAGTGATCCGGCCCAAGAGAGGGTTGGAGTGTCTGCTCGATTGCCGTCTCGATCGCGCAGTGGGTGGCGCAGATCCGTCCGGGCGGATGGAGCGCAACAATTACCTCTCGCTGCATGATCGTGACGTGCCCGACCCAGCCGAGCGTCCCGATATCGAGGCCCGAATGCGGGTCCTGCACGCCGCGCAGGAGCGCAAGGAGATGCTCCCGCATCGGCGCGCTCGTGGTTGGAATGGTCCATTCGCTGTACATGTTCATGGGGAACCTCTCGATGCTGGTCGTCGCGGCTCAGTGCTTGAAGTAGTCGGCGTTGATCTGGATGAAGTTCTTCCACTCGTCCGGCAGGTCCGGCTCGAAGAAGATCGCCTCGACGGGGCACTCGGGCGCGCAGACGCCGCAGTCGATACATTCGTTGGGGTCGATAAAATACATCGTGTCGTCATCGGTGGCGTGGATACAATCGACCGGGCAGACCTCGACGCAGGAGGCATCCTTCACACCGATGCACGGTTCAGCAATCACGTAAGCCATACAGACTCTCCCTTTCTCACATCGTCGCGGCAACTACCGATCGAATCTCTCTCCCCTCAAACAAGCGCCGCGCGGTCGATCATCGCCGGGTGCCAGGGCGGGTCCCACACGATCTCCAGGTCCACATGATCCACTCCCTCCATCCATTGGAGTGCGTCGTGGACTGCCGTGGTGATGATTTCATGGAGCGGACAGCCCCGCGTCGTCAGCGTCATCGTTACGCGCACGGTCGCCCCGGAAACGGTGACACCATAAATCAGGCCGAGCGTGACGATGTCGAGGCCGAGCTCGGGGTCGATGATCCAGCAGAGGCGATTGACCACCGCCGTCCGTGTCAAAGGAGCAATCACCGTCGCCATGTCAATCTCCGATCTCCGATGTCGCCCGCGCCATCCGTGCCGCCTGATGCTCCGGGGCGCGCGACGAGCGATGATGCGGCAAGAGCACGTGCACGAGTACGCCGAACAACCCCACCGCCCCCGCCGCCGCGCACCCGGCCCCGACGCGGACAATCGCCGGTCGGCCCGCGAGCAGCCCGCTCGCCGTCAACACGAAGCCGATCGCGTAGGTGGCAATTGCGGCGATGGCCGCCCGCTGCGGCAACAGGTCCCGGAGGAGCGACACCGGGCCGCGCCCCATCCCCCGCCCGTAGCGGTGCAGCCAGATGAGGAATGGGACGATCTTGATGACGTGCGCGCAGAGGGCGAGCACGCACCAACCCGCGAGGGCGATGTACGCATAGGCCGACAGCCACTCGGTGGCGTCGAACCACCGGGCGGGCAGCCCCGTGCTCCAGAGCGCGCCCATCAGGGCGGCGACGCCGAGGCAGGTCAGCGCGCCCCACATCGTCAGGAGCGTCAAGTCGTACCGCCGCCGCCGCGCGCGGTAGAGCCGCGCCATGTCGAAGAGATAGACGCCCACCGCCGCCGCCAGCCCCCAGGCAATGATCGCCACCGCCGAGCGTGAGGCATCGCGCCAGAGCAGTATCACGAGCCCAATCAACAGCCCGACGAACGCGCCGAGGTTGCCGCGCGCCAAGATGCCGGGTGGCGCGGGCGCGATGGCGAACATCGGCACGAGGCGGTACGAGACGCCCATCACCAGCAGCGTCAGCCAGCCGATGCCGCCGAGATGGACATGAATGGCGAGCAGGTGCGGCGGGATCGGGAACCAGCCGAAGCGCCAATCGAGTGCGAAGGTCAGCCCGAGGCCGATCGTGGCAACAAGCATCGCCAGCGCCGTCAGCAAGTACCAACCCGGCGTGCCCCACTGCGTCGCGGTGCGGAGGACGCCGCCGATAATGACGAGGAAGAGCAGCACCGCCAGCACGACGCTCGTGCCGCCGACCGCCAGCAAGAGCGGCGCGCCCCGCAGGAAGCCCGCCACCATCGCCAGCCACCCCGCCGTGTAGAGTGTCCCCTGCACGAGCCCGAGCCGCCCGTCGGCCGCCTCAGCGACGAAGATCACCGGCACCATCTGGTAGAGCGCGCCCATCATCGTGGCGACCACCGCGCCGAGGACGAGCAGATGCGTCACCGCGATCGTCGCCGTCGCGCGGTAGGAGCCGACGATCGCCGTCGCCTGCGTCGCGAGGAGCAGGTGCGCCGCCGTCAGCGCCAGCGGGCCGGAGAGCAGGAAGGGGAGCGGGAGCCACGGCACGGGCGCGCGGCGCGGGTTGATGCCGCCGAACATCGTCGAGACCCCTCCCCTACACGCCTGCGGCGACTTTGCCGATGCGGACGATCCAGACCTCCGGCCCCGCCTGTTCCGGTTCCCACGTCGCCTCGCCCGCATGCTCGGCGGCGAACTGATATTTGAGCGGCTTCGGGTCGTGGTCGTTGACGAGGCGGAGCGCCTCACCGGGGCGGAGCGCGTCAAAGGTGGCAAAAATGCGCGCGTGCCGGTCGCGCGGGGCGAGATCGCGCACGTCGAGCGTCAGCAGGTCAACCACCGAAAAGAGCGGGGACGCCTTCGGATCGAGCACTTCCGCCTCAGCAACCGCCGCGCGATGCACGAGTAGGACGAGGTCCGTTTCCGCCGTCGCGCCATGCACGACATCCCCGTCGAGCGACACAAATGTTCCGGCTTGCGCGGGATACACCGCATCTGCCGCCGTGATCGTCCCCTCCCCCCGAACGACCTGGATGGTGATCGGCGTCGCGACGCGGTGGTCGCGCAACTGCTGCCCCGCGCGCATGCCAATCAGGAGCACCTG
Organism: Thermomicrobiales bacterium; assembly: GCA_038238655.1. GTDB lineage: Bacteria > Chloroflexota > Chloroflexia > Thermomicrobiales > JALYUS01 > JALYUS01. Next base: position 9,487 of record JBBSFO010000078.1, read on the forward strand.
CCCCGGCAGCGCCGTCTCCAGTTGCGTGGCGACGGGGTGTCGGTCGTCGAAGCGAACACGGCGCTCCAGTGCAATCGGCGTCGTTGGTGTCTCTGTCATTATTTCAACCCTCCGCTGTCTGCATCTCGTGCGGCGCCATTGCCGTACCCCCTCATGGTAGGGGACATGCATGCAGAATGCTGTGAGAAATCGCACAGTCCGCCTCACTGATGGACGCTATGCTGGACATGCGGAGGAATCGTGCCTCCCACGCCCAAGTTTGTCGGGCGGTCGGAAACGGCGGCCGTCGTGGTACACACTAAAAGGAGTATTCCGTGGCAGTGACAGCGCGGGTCGTTGATGTGCGGGAAGATATTCGGCGCGGCGATGAACCTTTCGACCGGATCATGTCCGCGGTTGCGGCGCTCGCGGATGGCGAGGATCTCGTGATTATCAATCTCTTCGAACCGGCACCGCTCTACGGTCTCCTCGCCCAGCAGGGTTTCACCCATGAGACGGACCGGACCGTCGAGGGCGACTGGCGAGTCACCTTCCGGCGTCTGCCGGATGGCGAATCTCCGCCTCTCGGCACGCACTGAGCGGTGATGGTCTTAGCGTATCCTCCCGGATCACGTCTCCAGATTGACACAGTTTTGTGACGTTCCGGCATCGCCTGTCGCGAGGCGGTGACAGCGTCGCGCCTCTGCTGGGGGTGGATTGACGAAACGTCAATGAAAGTACGCTAACGGTCAGACGACATCCGGAGTGGCGGTGTCGGCTGCAACGAACTGTCAGGTTGGGATAGACCCCATCCTGACATTCCCGCGCCTTTATTCGTTGGGTCTCTCAGTGTGATGGCCTTCGCGTACGAGATTGTCCGTTTCGTGAGGTGACCTCAGAGAGATCGCGGCTGAACACCGATGTTGGTCGCCGTAGGGGACGAACGACAGCAAACCCAAAGGCTGGATCGATAAAATGGTTCCGATAAGCGACCCCTGAGTATCTTATCTGGAACGGACTTCGCGGGAGAGAAGCGCGATTTGTTGCCGGTAGGAACTGTTATCGGAAACAATAGGGACTCGGAGCCCCGGTCATAATTCGGGAAGCAGGTCTCGCTACCGCCCCAACTCCTTGATCTCCATTTCTCGCCAGTAATGGACTTGGACTTATGACCCTACACATATACCGTCACTCAGGGTGGCAACGAATGGTAGCCGCGATCTGCTCCCTGCTGTCAGATAAAGAGGGTCACGAAATACGCGACCGTCGCAATCGTCATCGCGGCGAATGCGGCCCATCCCCAGCAGGCGCTCCACCGCCCGTTCGTGTACGCCCCCATCACCGCCTGCCGACCGCTCAGCCGCACGATGATGAACAAAAGCGGCGGCGAGATCACCCCGTTGATCGTCGCGCTGTAGACGAGCGCCTTGATCGGGTCGAGGCCGAGGTAGTTCCCGACCATCGCCACGAGCGTGCTCGCGGCGATCACGATATAGAAGCCCCACGCCCGCTTGATCGGTTCCCCCAGCCCCTCCCGCCACGCGAAGGCCTCCGCCACCCCATACGCGCTCGATCCGGTGAGGACCGGCACGGCGAGTAACCCCGCCCCGATGATGCCGAGCGCGAAGAGGTACTCCGCCCCGCTGCCGATCAGCGGCTTGAACGCCTGCGCCGCGTCCGCCGCCGTGTTGATGTCCGTCTTCCCCTCGGCATGGAGCGTCGCCGCCGTGGTGAGGATGATGAAGAACATCACGACATTCGAGACGAGCATGCCGAGGTTCGTGTCCAGCTTCGCGTTGGCGATCACCCGCCGCGCCGCCCCCGCGCGCCCCGCGACGGTCGTGATCCCGTCGTCCTTCTCCTGCTCGACCTCCTGCCCCGCCTGCCAGAAGAAGAGATAGGGCGAGATCGTCGTGCCGAGGATGGCGATCATCAGGCCGATGTCGCTCTTCGTCGTCGGCAGGTGCGGGATCAGCGTGCCGCGCGCCACCGCGCCCCAGTCGGCGTGGGCGAGGAAGGCGGTCGCGACATAGGCGAGGAGCGCCAAGCAGAGCCACTTGAAGATGCGATTGATCGTCGCGTACTTGGCGAAGAGTTGCAGCAGGACGAGGCCGATCGCGATCGGCGGGATCAGGGCGAGGATCGGGACGGGGACGATGAGGTTGATCCCGGCGGCGATGGCGGCGAGGTCCGCCCCGACGTTGAAGGTGTTCGCGAAGACGAGCAGGGCGATCAGGGGATAGAGGACGGGCTTCGGGTAGTACTGCCGGATGGTCGCCGCGAGTCCCTTCCCGGTGACGAGCGCGATGCGGGCACACATCCCCTGGATGGCGGCCATCATCGGGTAGGTGATGAGGGCGGTCCACAGATAGCGATAGCCGGTCTGCGCGCCTGCCGTGGAGTAGGTGCCGACGCCGGACGGGTCGTCGTCCGACGCGCCGGTGATCAAGCCGGGGCCGAAGACGGCGAAGAGTTTCTTCAAGCCACGGGGATGGGCGGGGATGCGGCGGTCACCGAGGCGGTAATCGGGCACCGGGATCGAGTCGTCGAAGGAGGCGTCGGTCATCGGCGGATCGCCCGACGGAGCACTTCCTGAATCCGACCGGAGATGCGGCTCCGGCGGGCGTGCCGGTGTCGGGATCGTCATCGCGCGTGCTTTCCGCGACGCTGGACGGGACGACACGAGCGGGGAGCAGCGGTGGGCTGCCTTCCCATGGGGCGCTCCGTCGTCATCGGCGTTGCACGAAAAAGGATACCAGCATATGAACGCGTTCACACACTGCGAGATGTAAACGTTTAGGAATCCATCGATTATGGCTGCGCTCGGGTGAAGGGAGGTATCCCGTCTCGATGCACCGTGAAAGACGCCGCCACGAAGCCCTCGGTTCCTCACTGATGCGGCTCTTCCGCACCAACGATACTGGTGGCGAAGTCTGACGGGCGATGCGGGATGAGTGTTGTATC
>JBBSFO010000079.1:0-12302 GCA_038238655.1 Thermomicrobiales bacterium
ATGCGCGGTGAGGATACAGGGAACAAGACCGGGCATGAGAGACCTCCTCCTTACACATCCGCCAGCCGCCCCAACACGGCGACCAGCAATGACTTGACGGCCCGGCGGTATTCCGCAGGCAGCGCGTCCATGGTGAGGGTGCCGTCCCCGAGCATCCGCCGCAGCGGGGCGGAGTAGGGCAGGGGAACGACAGCATTCAGCCCCGATACGGCCATCCGCACCTTCGCCACATCGACGGGAACGGCACCCGAGGGGAAGCCCGCGCCGTTGACGACGAGCGTCATGTCGGCGAGGGTCCGGGCGCGCACGGCGGTGTGATCGGGCGCAAGCTCCGCGAGGACGCCCTGATAGTCGTGGGCGTAGCGGCTACTGGCCAGATAGTCGATGGCGGCGACCGTCTTCTGCATGGTGGGATGGTCCGGCCAGCCGACCACCTGCAGGTGATCCGCCGACTGGATGGCGAATTGATTGAGGCGCTGAGTGAAGGCGGTGCCGCAGTCGAGGATGATCAGGTTGTAGTGGACGGACAAGAGCTTCAGGATGCGCTCGTAGTCGCGCGGGGCGAGGCGCGCCATCTCCTGCGGATTGCTGGGCGCGGTGAGAACGGGCAACCGCCCCCACATCGTCACGTATCCCTGCAGGAGACCGATCCCCGCCTGGTTGACCGCCGTAAGATTCTGGAGGAGGTCCTGGATCGTCCGGGGGTTGGCGTCGCCGAGCACCTGATCGATCGTGCCCCAATCAGGGTTCAGTTCGACGACGATCGGGCGAGCGAGCGGCACCTCGGCCAGCACCAAGCCGGTGGTGAGCGCGACGGTGGTCTTGCCGGGACCGCCCTTCGGACCGATGGTGGCGAGGATGCGGCAGCCGGTGGACATCATCGCCATGCAGTCGGCGATGCGCAAGTCGTGTTCCGTCTCGATACGTCCCGGCTGGGTCCGTTCTCGCATCCACTGCTGGGCACGGGTGGACCACGGGACGACGGGAACGGGCGGGCGCGCCCGCAGGTCAGGCACGGGGGTACCCGGCGGCGGTGTCATCGGCAGCGACACGGGTTGCCCCGGCGGGCCGGAGCGCACCGGCGACAGCGGTGGGGTCGATACGACAGGATCCGATGGGGTGCGGGAGGCCACCCGGATTGGCGGCCGATCGCGGACCGTATCGGGCACGATCGCGCGTGCCTGTTCCTCCGCGAGACGGGAACGGGTGGGGGCGGGTAACGACATCACCTCCTCCTTCCTCAATGCACGAGGCCGTGTGCCATGACGATAAGCGAGAGCAGAGCGGCGAGCCCGAGGATGGCATGCCGGAGGTGCCGCCGATGCTGCCGTGACGCTTCCGCGCGGATCGTGGCGACGATCCGGTCATGCAACCACGGAGGTGGTGCGGGGTGGGAGAGCACGCGGAGCACTCCTCCAGGCTGTAACTCGGCGTGATTCATCTGTCCCTCCATCTATCCGAAAATACGAACGTATCCACGTCACATTCGTATATTCAGATAATACGTGATCCGCGCAACGTCCGCAAGTTCGTGCTGATTGTGGTATCATCCGCAGAAGCGAATGCCGCACGCATCCTGCATCGCGTCGGCGATGGCGAGAGGTGAGAAGATGACGGAACAACAAGCGATCGTGCATCCGACGCTTGCCGAGAAGATCGACCGGCTGTTCACGGCGATCCGCCCAGAGGGACGGCGTGAGTATTCCTACGAAGAAGTCTCCGCCGGCATCCGGCAGCGCGGGATCGCGCCCGTGTCGAACACCACCTTGTGGGAGTTGCGCACCGGAAAATTGGACAACCCCAAGATGCGCACGATCGAGGCGCTGGCCAACTTCTTCGGCGTACCGATCACCTACTTCTTCGACAATGAGCCCGAGGCCGCCCGTCTCTACGCCCAACTCGCCCTGTTGCCGGCGCACCAGGACAGGGATATCCAACGGATCGCCCTGCGCGCCGCCGATCTCTCCCCGGACACACTCAAGATGCTCGGGCAGATCGTCGAGCAGGTACGCCATCTCGAAGGAATACAGGGCGGTCGGCAAGGATTACGGCAACCGCGTGTCGACAACGATCGCGAACAACAGAGGGAAGCGGAGCAGGAGGAAACTTCCCGAGGGACCTAAGCATGGACATGAAACGCGTGCGAAAGCGCTGTGAAGCGCGCCTCCGCGATCTTCCCATTCCCATCCCCTTCGATGTCTACGCCTTCGCCGAGCAGGTGGCCACCCGCCGCGGCAGGCCGATCGTGTTGCATCCCATGCTGCTGCTCGGGTCGCCCTTCGGCGCATGTGTCCCGGGATCTGCGGCCGACTATGTGGTGTACGAGCAGGACACGACACCGCTGCATCGGCAGCACATCATCGTCCACGAACTCTGCCATCTCATCTGCGGCCATCTCGCGGTCGGCGCAGGTGCCCCCATCGCCTTCCGATCGGCAGCATCCCCCGACGAGCCCCAGGCGCTGCCGCGTGCGACCTACGATGACGACGACGAACAGGAGGCGGAGATGCTCACCACATTGATCCTCGTACGGGTGTACGGTGCACAGGCAAATACCGCCGCCACCGACCCGGATATTGTCGGCGTGCTGCGCCTCCTCGATTGTCTGGAAGGCTTGAACAGTGGCGGGTGAGTCCGTGAGCGCGGTTCTCGTCGCGCTCCTCTGGGGATCTCTGCTCATCAAACTCCACGCGCTGCACTGGCATCTGCGGGATCCCGCCCAGCGCGCCAATTGCGCCTCCCTCCTCGCCGTCGCCCTCACCATGACGGTCTTCCATCCGCCCGTCTATCGCGCGATCGACCGCGCCGCCGGTATCCCGAATTTCTCGCGGCTCTTGGGCAACAGTCTCGGCGTCGTGAGCGCATGGGCATTCCAGCCGGTGATCATCCGCTTGCTGCACGACCGCGCACACAAACGCGGGATATTGGGGAGCGGCTGGCTGATGGCGGCGACGATCGCGATGATGGCACTCCTGTTCTTCCGCGCCTCCGTCCCCGTCGAGGCACCGACAGATTTCCAGGCGCGCTACAGCGCCGCCCCCTACACTGCCGAATATCGGCTCGTGCTGCTCGCCTACATCGGCATCCTCGTCTTGCAGATCTTTCTCCGCTCGCTCCGTAATGGCCAGGTTGTTGGCAGCATCCCCCAATCGTACCTGCGGCTCCAGGCGCGCATCCAGACGGTCGGCTGGGGACTCGGCGTCGCCTATGCCGGCCTCGAATGCGGCTACATCGCGTTCGCGCTCCTGGGCATCGTCTCCCCGCATGCCTATCCGACGACGCTGGCATACACGCTCTTCGCCAGTGGTTGTATCGCGCTACTGAGCGGGGGAGTACTGGGCGTCTATCACTGGAGCGCACAATATCGGACCTACCGGCTGCTCTACCCACTCTGGCGTGACCTCTACCACGCCACGCCCGGCATCGCACTCGACCCGCCCCGCTCTGCGCGTGCCGACATGCTCACCCTGCGGAATCCTGGCCGACTTCTCTACCGCCGGGTGATGGAGATCCGCGACGGGGTCGTCGCGTTGCACCGCTACACGGACGCGGCGCTGCTCGACTGGGCACGAGCGCGCTGTCGCGCCACAGGCACACTCGAAGAGGACGCCTCGGCATGCACCGATGCGATCGTCTGGGCGGCGGCCATCGAGGCGAAGCGGCGCGGTCATCGGGTTCTCATCCCAGTAAGCAGCACGCCGATGCGCGCCGTTATAGACTTGGACGCGGAAGTGCGACACTTGGCACGGGTGGCACATGCCTACCGACGTCTCGTCGGTCGTGCCGGGACGTTGGCCGATCAGCCGCGTTTCCCGCCACCGTTGCCGACGCAGATGGGAGGAGATCAATGACCGAATCACGACTCATGCCAGCGCTACGCAGGCGCAATCGTCTCGCACGGGTCGTCACGGAGGTTTTTGCCCCCTCCCCCTTGGCGGCGGTCGTCCTGGTGATCGTGGCGTGGCGGTTCTCCGCTACCACGAGTGAGGCGCTGAAGTGGGCATTATTGGGCATTCTGTTCGCGCCGGCGGTCCCACTGCTCTATCTGTTCCGGCAACTCCGGCACGGGAGAGTGACCGATCACCATGTCCGGCGGCGCGAGCAACGCGCGCCGATCATCCTCTTCACCCTCGCCTGCGGCTTCGCCGCCCTCGCCGTACTCTCCCGACTGGGCGCGCCACGGCAGGTGATCGGACTCGCCTGCTCGGGCGCGGCGGGGCTGATCGTTGCCCTGGCAATCACCCGCTTCTGGAAGATTTCCATCCACGCGGGCGTGGCCGCCGGGATCGTCGTCGTCTTCCTTTACCTCTTCGGCTGGTGGATGCTCCTTCTCGTGCCACTGGGCGCGCTCGTGTGCTGGGCACGCGTCGCGGTCGGCGATCACACCCCCGCCCAAGTGGCGGCAGGCGCCGCCGTTGGCGCCGTCGTCAGTGGCAGTACGTTCGCACTGATCATGACTCTCCTCCGGTAGCCACTGTCCTCCGGTAGCCTTCACTCAGCATCTTCGGCGTATCGACGCGCTAAGAAGACGACCGAATTCACGAATTATTTCATTATTTCATCGAATATGCGAATATACCGGCGATGGTCATACTGGCTCGCAGGAGCGACGTAGCAGGGTCGGCGAAGGTCACAGCAATCGGCGCGCAATGAGCGCGAGGTCCATAGCGCGCTGCACTCCATTGGCCTCTCGAGCGTTGGCATGGCCCGATTGGCTGCGCAACACGCCTACGCCCGCATGTCGCGACCACCATGTGGGTTTCACAAGGTGTAGGAAGTGGGTAGGCATGAAGTTCTCTGATGTCTTCACAGGCCTTGGACGGCCAGTCGTCTACTACCCGTCGCTCAATGCGATCACCGGCAGCGTCGCCGCTACCGTCTTCCTCGCCAACCTCTTCCAGTGGTCCGGCACCCAGCGCGACCCCGATGGCTGGATTTATAAGACGCAGGAGGAAATTGAGGTAGAAACGGGACTGAGTCGCCGCGAGCAGGAGACCGCGCGCAAACAGTTGCGGGCGGCGACCTTGCTGAGGGAGGAACGGCGCGGTGTCCCCGCGCGGTTGTACTACCTGATCCAAGTGGAGACGCTCAACGCCGCATGGGAGGAATTCCTGGCAAACAAGGATGGCGGAATGCGCCAAACTGGATTGGCGGAATCCGCCGAACAAGAATGGCGGAATGCGCCAGACTATCCGTACAGGGATAACTATCCAGGGCAGACACAGGGTAACGAAGCCCAGTCTGACACAAGTGTGTGGGATGAACTCGCCAAACTGAATATCCCGAACGTCGCGGCATACATTCGGGTCACCGGGCGGGGCCCCTTCAATGACCCGGCGGCGACAATCGCACTCGCACGAAAGAAACGCGCGGAGCAAGGGAAAACCGCGCCATGAACATCGCGCGACGGTCGCCGCGCGATGCCACGTCATCGCCACGAAACCGACAATGAGGTATACGCCATCGGCCGCTGTGCGCACTCGAGAGACACGTTCAAGACCGGGTAGTCTGTCTGTCACCGTCACGCCTCGTCAGCATCTTCGAGGCCGCACAGCTCGCGCAAAGTGGCGAAGAAGTAGGCCATCTTGTTGCGCACCTTCGTCTGGTGCTTCGTCTTCTGCCGCGCCTGGTAGACGTACTGCTCGACGAAAACCTCCTCGCTGAGATCGAGCGCCGCGAAGATGTTCCTGGCCTGCTTGCAGTTGGAGGCGAGGTGCGCGGTGTCGCCGAACTCCCGTGAGATGTCGACGATCAGATTATCGAGATAGCTAGTTATCCCCAGGTTATCCACATTTTTTTCATGAGGGTGGTCATTCGAATGTTCGAATTGACCTTGTTTGACTGTTTCTTGTTTAACTGTTTCTTGTGTCGTAACACCGTTACCTCCCCCCCTCGTAACGCCGTTACCTCCCCCCTCGTCACCCGTTTTCCGGGGGCATGGCTCATCGGCAAAGACGAGCGTGTAGGTCGTCGCCTCATTGCCTCGCTGGGGCGAAAAGTTCGCCGTCGCTTTGACGATGTTCTTCTTGGCGAGACTGCGGACCGCTTTGGTGATACTCGGGCGTGAGAGGCCGCACCCGCCGTCGAGCACCCGGCCGTCCTTGGTCGTGATCCCCTCGACCATCTGCTTGAGAGAGATGTCGTCTGCGCTCTTCTTGAAACCGAAAGTGCGGCGGATGATGTAGAGCAGCGCCCGGAGTTCGATGTCGGAGAGCCGGGGCATTAGGACATCGAACACCTCGTCCGGCACATAGGTGCCGTTCGGGGTGCCGAAACCGGTGAAGCGGAACGCTTCACTCGCGGAGGGGTTGCTTTTTTGGGCAGACGGTGTTAACGTCATTGCTAACTCCTAGCGCAAACGGAGTACTCGCCTCCCCCGGCCGCCAAGCACTTGGGGAGGCTCTTTCTTTCCCCTGAGTGTAGCCCCTGCGTCAATCCGGGAATGGGCGAAAAACCCTTCTGTAGCAAGGAACACATAAACAGGAATATGTGAATTCGGGGGGCAATGCGATATTCGCGAATATCCCCGATATCGCATATCCGTCCGAAATCCGGAATATCACCGCTGGCGGTATCGTTCCCCTAGTATCACCGCAAGCTCATCGGGATGCTCAATGGCGAACGCAAGCGCTGCCTCAAGATACGCGGCCTTCGTAATTTTCACCGGATGGAGTCGTGCGCGCAGCGTGTAGTACTGCTGATCTGCAGTTTCCGTCAAGCGCTTCGAGAGGTAGAGACTCACTTTCTCGCGGGCCTCGACCTCGGGGTCCGCCGGCCTGCCGGTGAAGTTCGCATGTTGGCGGAAGCGGGCGGTCAGTCGTGCGCGTCGCTGTGCCTCATCCTCGGTCGCGTCATCGGCCACGAGTGTCCTCCTCGGCGTAGCGGGCGGTGACAAGATCAGCGAGACCGTCATACGCCGCGATGAGCTCCGCACGGGTTCGCTCCTGGCTCGATCCGCGCGGCTCGAAGGTGTAGATCGAATGACGGGCGGTCCATGCCTGCGCCAGGAGTGTACGCTTCCTGAGATCGAACGGCGCGACGTAGGGGAAGTTTGACCGGAGGAGCGTCAGCATGTCCGCCGCTTCCCGCGTGTCCTCGACGCGGTTGGGCACGATAGCGAGGATCGCGATGTAAATCGACAACTCGATCTCGATGCCCTCGATCTGATTCAGTTGCAGCTCCAAACCGCCCAGGCTCTTCCCATCGGCCTCAACCGGGATGAGCAGTCGGCGGGACGCGTTGATCGCGTTGTCTGAGGTCGGTGTCAAATAGGGGGGCGTATCGAGGAAGACCCAATCGTATTCCCCGAGGATCGGCTCCATGACGTGCCTGAGCTTGTGCTCCCGGTCGCGCTGCTGGTTGAGTTCCCGGTCCACGAGCGCCATCTCGAAGTTGGAGGGGACGACCGAGAACCTCTCGATCGGATGTTCATAGACCGCGTCGGAGAGGGGATACTGCTTCTTGCGGTCCGCGAGCGAGTGATACAGGGACGGCGCGCCCTCTTTCTCGTAGAGATGCCAGAGCCCCAGCCCGCGCGTGAGATGCCCCTGCGAGTCCAGGTCGATCACGAGCACCCGCTGGCCGCGTGCGACGAATGCCGCACTGAGATTGTGCGCGATCGTCGTCTTGCCGACGCCGCCCTTCTGATTGATGACCGCGACGACCCGTGCTTTCTCCCTCATGTCGCATCTTCCTCCCATCCGGCATATTCTACCGTTATGCGATACAGGAGAGATATACGACAAAAGCGTACGTTCGGTCAAGGGGGAACATATTCCTTAGGACACCACGAAGTCACTCGTAACGCGTTGAGCGCAAACCCCGTCAGAGGGTAGGGCTACCCGCCACCTCAATATTGAAGGATTGGCTGCGCACGGCGCGCATGACCTGCACGGGGAGCGCGAGGTGGTTTCGAACATCTCTATTGCCTGTGCCGCGTCAGTTACGAACCGCCTTTGCGTGCATAGTCGAGCAGGATCCGGTCGATGAGGTCCTCGACCGGTGCCAGGTCATCGGTGAACACCTTTGGTCCGGGTGCAACCTCCCGAATATCTCCCTTCGCGATCGCGTCTTCGCCGATCGTCACGATCGGTGATTGCGGTCGAATCGAGCGCTCCACCGCGATGTTCTTCGCGAAATCAGCGAGCTGTGAAGGACTCTTCGTGTGGACTTGGACATATGACTCTGGCTCTTGCGCATTCGCGGTGAAGCCAAATGCGTTGGGAACACAAGCAGGCACAGGGGGATGGAGGCCTTGGTAGGTACACGCGTCCACACATCGTCCTCTCTACCGATTCTCCTTGCTATGCCTGCCACAAAGGGCAAATACCATTCACCGTCAATGCGCAAGAGCCATGACTCTGCACAAATACAGGCCGTTGAAAAACCCGCCGCATCGAATGTAGCGTGGAGGTAAATGTCAGCGACGCACACCGATGCCGATGGGGACCACGTATGACGCGCTCGGGGTCCCGCCCTCAGACCATTTGCCACTCTGTCGCATGGGAGCGGCTGATCGCCACGCCGAGCGCTCCGCCCGGATACGGCCGCCGCCCCCAACCAGCCCTGCTCAAGAGTCGCTTCAGGTTCTGCCCGCTCGCCGTCAGCAACGTTTCACCATTCACTTTCAGCAATCCGCGCAACCGGAACCGGCGTAGTCCATGCCAACTCTTCGCTTCGGCGAACAGTGGCTCGACCCAGACCCCGCGTTTGCGCATCGCTTTCTTGTATGCCTTCGTCTCGTGGTAGCCACGGACACGCTCGAGATAGCGCTCATCGAGGCTGCGCTGCACGGTGCGTCCGGCGTTGCTCGGCGTGCAGTGCGTCTTGCAGGGGCACTGATTACATGCTGCAGCGGGCGCTTGATAGTGCGTGGAGCAGCCCTGATAATCCGTCTGCCGGCGCTTCAGTACCGTCCCCTGCGGACAGGTGTAGGTATCTGCACCGGGATCGTAGCGGAAATCCTGCTGACTAAACCCAATCCGCCGTTTGTCCGGCCGGGGCAGCGGGACGTAGGCACGGATACCGGCATCTTCCAGCGCGATGATGTTCTCAATCCCCGCATAGGCGGTATCGGCCGTGACCTGCCGGGGACGTAGGTGCCAGTGGAAGCAGGTGTGCCAGACGAGATCCCGCATCGGTTGTCCTTCCATCACCTCCGCAGGTGCGACCAGCGCTTGCACGATGATCCGGGCCTTGCCCCCGTCGACGACATAATGCGTCTGATAGCCGAGTCGGGTGCTGCTGCCGGGGCGATGCATGAAGGTCGCATCGGGGTCGGTCGTACTGACGACGTAGTCGGCGAGGCGTTTGTAGAAATGATGATTCTGGACTTCCCGCCGCTGCTTGCCCGCCTCCATCAGCCAATCGTGCCGCTGTGCATTCGTGCCGACGAGGCCCGCCCACTGCTCCTCGGGCATGACGACCGGCAGCGTCGTGGGCACGGCATTGGCCTGCGTCGTTCGCTCGGCGGGCGGTGGATCGCTCGCAGCCCCACTTTCCGGATTGGCCGGGACGTCCGGCTTGAACAGGTCGCGCAGGTGCGACTCGATAGCGAAGCGGGGCACGAGCGAGGTGCGAGAGGCATTCGCCTCGACTTTGGTGGCATCGACATAGAGTTCCGCGCCCCAGACGAGCCCCGCCTCTATGCAGCGCGCGGTGATCGTCTCGAAGAAGCGGCGGAAGACATGCAGCCCATAGCGCTCACGGATTTTGGTCAGACTGGAATGATCGGGCAACCGCTCATCGAGATCATAGCCGAGATACCAGCGCAGGCTGAGACGATCCGCGACGACCTGCATCAGTTGCCGTTCCGAGCGGATGTCCTCGAAGAACATCACCAGTTGGAGTTTGAAGAAAACGACAGGATCGACCGATGGGCGACCACCGCGCGCGTAGCAATCGGCGACGAGATCGCGGACAAAGGCGAGATCGAGCGTGCGGTCGAGATGACGGTAGAAATGATCGGCGGGCACGAGGCCTTCGAGCGAGACATCGGTGAGCGGGGTAAAGACCCGCAGCTTGGCGCCCATCATGGCAGCAGTGCTCCTTCGCTGAACGACGGAAGGAGACGATGCTACGCTTTGACCCCCCATTTTTCAACGGTCTGAATACCGCCCTACAGCGTCACTTCGTTGATTCGCGCGGTATCCTTCTCTGCCAAGCAGAGGACGGAGCATGGCAACGTGCGAAAGTCACGCGCTCGTTTCCGTCGAGCAATGGTCCAACATCTTCACCGATCTCTATGAGCGCATCGCTTGCCGCTTTGCCCGCACGGAAGTGCGCCAGCGGCTCCGCCGCTATCTCGTTGGCCTATTGGATCGCGTCGAACGCAAGAACGGCTGGCAACTGGCTGAGGCGATCGGCGATGCCGATCCGCAGGGTGTGCAGCGCCTGCTGCGCGTCGCTCGCTGGGACAGCGACGGAGTCCGCGACGATTTGCGGCGCTATGTATTCGCGCACCTCGGGGAGGACACGAGCGGCGTGCTCATCGTCGACGAGACGGGGTTTCTCAAGAAAGGCACGAAGTCCTGTGGCGTTGCCCGACAATACACCGGCACCGCTGGCGACACCGTCAATGCTCAGGTGGGTGTCTTCCTCGCCTATGCCTCAGAGCGTGGTGCGGCCTTCATCGACCGTGCCCTCTATCTGCCACGAGAGTGGACAACGGATCGGGACCGTCGTGCTGAGGCGGGAATTCCGAAGACGACTCGCTTCGCGACCAAGATCACCCTCGCCCAACGGATGCTGGCGCGGGCGTTCGATGCCGCTGCCCCCGCGCGCTGGGTCGTCGCGGACTCGGGCTACGGGCGTTCGCATCGCTTCCGGCAGTGGCTGGAGAGACATGGGCACGCCTATGCGGTGATGGTGCCGAAGACGAACGCGATCTATTACTGCAGCGGGCGCGAGCGGGTGGAGCAACTGGGGGCGCGACTGACTGCGGAGGCGTGGGTATCCATCGCCGCTGGCGACGGAGCACAGGGTGAACGGGTGCATGACTGGGCCTGCCTGCCGCTGTCTGACCAGTGTGCGAACGGGATGCGCCGCTGGCTGCTTGTGCGGCGCGACCCCGACGACCCGGACGCGCACGCGTACTGGCTCGCCTACGGCCCGACGCAGACGACGATCGGAGAGTTGGTACGGGTGTGCGACACGCGGTGGCAGATCGAGGAATGCTTCGCACAGGTGAAAGGGGAGGTGGGCATGGATCACTATGAGGTGCGCACGTGGGAGGCATGGCATCGCTTCATTACGCTCTGTCTGCTGGCACATACACTTCTGGTTGTGCTGCGGACGCAGGCGCAGACTGATCAGGCCCACGATGGTAAAAAGGGGATCAAGAATCCGGGATGATTCCGCTCACCGTGCCGGAAACGCGCCGCCTGGTGCTCGCGTTCAGTGCGCCCGATGCGCAACGTGGATTCCGGTTTGGCTGGTCACGCTGGCGCCGAGCGCACCAGGCGGTTGCTGCCCGCTGCCACGCCGCGCGCCATGCTCGGACACGGAGCCAAGCGACGCATGATCGCCCAATCCTCCCCGATGCACTGGCGCGGGGTGCGCTCACCGATGCCGAATGAGAACGTGTCCAACCAGTACTGCCACCGCAGCAACCGCGGACGGGTCGGCGGCGGCACGACCATCGCACGGTGCTGAGCGGCATCCTGACAGTCGTCGGCACCGGGTTGTCGTGGCGGGAGATCCCGGAGGCGTACGGGAAATGGGAGACGGCGTACAAGCGGTACCGGCTGTGGTGTAAAGAAGGGCGCTGGCCACGGATCGTCGCGGCGCTCGGCGTGAGGGAAGATAAGTGACGCTGTAGGGATACCGGCACTCAGGTGTGTCAAGAATTCGAGCCCTCGATTAGCAGCATCTCCGCCACCGTGTCTTGCCGTGGCGAGGAAATCCGGCACTGCCCCATCGGGTTGAAAGCAGAAATCTTGTCATGTGTCACTGCCGGTATTTGGGCAGCATGATGGCTCTTGCTCATTCGCGGTGAAGCCAAATACGCTGTGAACTCAAGCAAGCACAGGGAATGGAGGTCTCGGCCCGCGCCCGCGCCTGCACCTCACTCTCTCCACCGATTTTCGATGGTGTGCCTGCCTCAATGGTCAAAAACCATTCACCGCGAATGAGCAAGAGCCAGCATGATGCGGCTCAGTTCATCTTCGTGCCGATCACCATCGTGTTCGTGTACCCCGGCGTGTCGATGAGATAGACATTCGGGAAGACGGCCCGCATCGTCTGGCTGATCACTTCGACCAGCCGGTAGTCCGTGCTCGTCCGGCCCGCATTGACGATGACGG
>JBBSFO010000080.1:0-12294 GCA_038238655.1 Thermomicrobiales bacterium
ACGATGCCGCCCTCCTGGGCGAGCAGGGCGATGAGCAGATGCTCCGGCTCGTAGCGGCTATAGCCGTGTTCGAGCACGTATTGCTGGCTCGCAGCGAGCGCTTCGCCCGCCTTTTCGGTGAATCGTGGTTGTGCCATGAAGAACTATCCCTTCCTGGAGAGCATTAGCACTCTCGTCCTATGAGTGCTAACACTCGTAGAAACCCTGATATTCCCCGTATCAAAGTGGGGGAGTCGGTGTGCACAGAGGACACAGAGAGCACGGAGAGGATAAAAAAGGAACAATCCCTTCTTGCCTTCCTCTGTGTCTTCTGTGTCCTCTGTGCTTATCGTTCCCCGCTGCCTGCTATCTGCTGCCTGCTTCGTTTACAAGGCCGTGTTCGAGGGCGAAGGAGGTGGCGGCGACGCGGTTGGAGACGCTGAGTTTGCCAAGCAGGCTGCTGACGTGCTGATCCACGGTGCGGCGGCTGATCGAGAGGATATCCGCGATCTCTTGATTGCTCGCACCCGCGACGAGATGGCGCAGCACGTCCGCCTCGCGCGTCGTGATGCCGTATGCCTGTGCGGGGTTGATGGCGTGCAACCGCGCGTGCAACGCGTCGAGTTGGGCGGTCAGGAATGGCGCGCCGAGTGGTGTCACGATCGCTTCGGCTGCGGCGAGCGCGCGTTGTGCCACTGCGCGATCCAGCTTGTCGGTGCGGGTGGTCTGCACGGTCGCATGGGCGAGGGCGGTGGCGGCGCGTTCGTGGGCGGCGGGGATGCGCGCCGCAATTCCCGCCGCCTGGTGGAGTTCGGTTTCCGCCATCTGCCACGCGCCGCGCTCCATCGCCAGTTCGCCCGTCATACGGTGGGCGGCAGCGAGGGCGAACAGATCGTGATGCGCGTTCGCCTGCTCGCGGGCAGTCGTTGCACTGGTCAGGGCGCGCGGCGTTTGTCCACGGGCGCGGTAGTACGTGGCCCATGCGAGGTGATGCTCCGCGATAGCGGGGACGTAGGCGCTCCGTGCGAGCAGCGACGCACCTTCGTCCAGCGCCTGCTTCGCCGCCGCGAATTGCTGGTCCATGACCAACAGCGGTGCGAAGAGGTTGAGGGCGCGGATATGCAGGTGATGTGGCAGTGTCCAATCCGCGCCGGGCGGCGGCAGTTGTCGCCGGATCAGGGCGATCCCGTCCGCCGTGCGCCCCTCGGCAAGGGCGAACTGCGCCGCGCAGACGGCCCATTCGATTCGCGCGTGGATGGAGGTGGGTTCGGGGTCCGGCATGGCGCGCAGGTCTTGTCGGGCGTGTTCCCAGTCGCCGCGCAGGAATGCCCAATAGGCGACCAGATACCAGCCCCCGGCAACGGCGACGCCGACTTGCGTGCGCCCCCGTTCCGCCAGTTCGCCATGTTGCCGCACGAGGTCCGCGAGCAGTTCGGCACGGTCGGCAAAGAACGACAAACCGACGACAAAGAAGAGATAGGAAAGGAAGGCGCTGGCGGTATATGGGTTATCGAGCGTGCGCTGCCCATCCATGCCGCGCTGCATCAGTCGGAAGGCGTCGTCCGCGTGGCCGAGGGCGGCATGGGCGTAGCCGGTGAAATGGAGCAGGTCGTAATACGCGTCAAGGGTGCCGCGATCCGTGCCCGTTTCCGCAACTGCCAGCAGTGTATCGCCTTCCGCGATCGCTTCCCGATACCGGCCCTGATCGCGGAGCGCGGTGAGCAGGAGGGGACCGACCGTCACCGTCGCGCTCCGGTCGGCGGCGGTTTCCAACGCCTGCATGGCGAGGCGGCACGCTTGCTCGGCCTTCTCGTACTGGCCGAATCGCCAATACGAACTCGCCAGCCGCCACCGGACCTGCCCCGCACTGAACTGATCGTCACGGGAGAGGAAACCGCGCAATGCTTCCTCCGCGTAGTGCTGACGGCGAACAGGGTCCGCGAATGCGAGCGCGCCGGAGAGTTTCAGCAGGAGACGGTCACGTTCCTCCGAAGATTCACCCCCCATGAGCGCGAGGGCATCTTCATAATAGGCAATCGCGCTCGCGCGGGCGAAGACGCGCATCGCGGCATCCCCCGCGAAGGTGAGATAGCGCACGGCGCGCGCGCCGTCGTGCGCCTGGCCGAAATGGTAGGCGAGACGGTCATAAGCGGCATCGTTGTCGGTAGCGCCAGTCGCTTCGATTGCCTCCCCGATACGGCGGTGCCATTGCCGCCGTCGCGTAACGAGCACCATGTGATAGAGCACCTCGTGCATGACCGGGTGCGTGAAGCGGTATTGGTCGCGCGCCGCGTCGTCCTCCGCGATCACGCGCGCGCGCGCCGCGTGCTCTAACCCCGCCAATACCGCTTCTTCTGGCAGATCGAGTGTGTGGTGGAGGAGCGGAAAGGTGAAGGCCTGGCCGATGATCGCCGCGACTTCGAGGATGTGTTTCGTCTCGTCATCGAGCCGGGCGATGCGCGCCGCAACCAGTTCCTGCAATGTTTCAGGAGGCGAAGGGAGCGTGGTCGAGAAGACCGTCCAGCCGTCGTCCATCCGGCGCACGGCGTGGGCGGAAACGAGTGCGCGGCACATTTCCCGCACGAAAAGCGGGTTCCCGGCGGTCGTCTCGTAGACGGAGCGGGAAAGCGCGTCTATCTGCCGACCCTTCCCGAACTGCGCCGTGACCATCTCGGCCACATTCGCGGAGCGCAGGTGCGGGACAATCAAACGTGTCGTCGGCGCTTCACGCATCAGGCGTGGCAAGAGGGATTTCAGCGGGTGCGCGTCCGTCAGTTCATCGTCGCGGTACGTGCCGATGATGAAAATGCGCTGCCCTGCCAGTCCGTGCGCGAGGTGGCGCAGGAGATCGAGCGAGGCGGGATCGGCCCACTGGAGATCGTCGAGGATGAGAATCAGCAATGTCGTGCGCGCGAGTGCGGTGAGTGCGCCCTGCACCCGCGCAAAAAGCGCTTCCTGGGTCTGCGGCTCGTCGTGCTGCCCGTGAAACGGTACGGGCGGGACACCGATGCCTTCCGGCATTTGGCGAAAGCAGTCGCGCCACGGCCCGTAGGGCGGCGTTTCCATCAGGTCGTAACTGCGCCCGATCAGCGTGCGCGTGCCGTGAGGGGCAAAGGTGCCGGTGACGAGGGCCAGCGTCGTTTTGCCGATACCCGCCTCGCCGCCAAGCAGCAGGAGTTGCCCGTCGCCCGCCGCCGCACGTCGCACGCAGGCGCGCAACGTTTCCCGCTCCTCGTCACGGTTGACGAGCGGCACGGCGGCATCGAGCGCATTGTGGGCAGTCGTTGCCATGCGGGCGCTCCCTCATTTCCCCGTGCGGGATGCGCGCGACTACCGACAGATCCAGGCGATGGACGTGTTACCGTCTATCGAATTCTTCCCCTGACATGTATGATAGCAGAAAGTTGGCAGCACAAAGCAGTTGGCGATTGGAAGGAGCAGGAGATGGCAAGCGATCAGGAAAAGGCGGCATTGCACGCGCGTATCGCGGCGCTGGAGACCCGTATCCAGGCGACCGAAGTGGGCGCGACGCACAAGGCGCGCAGTTACATTGTCAAGACGCAAGTCTTCGATGAATGCATCCCACTACCCCCACCCGACGAGCCATCTTTTTCCACAGGGCCGGAGGCTGGCGAGTCCGTCCATGTGCGACTCAGCAGGATCGAGGCGCAGTTGCAGCGCATCATCGCGAAGTTGGAGTCGTAGCGGCACCCGCGACGGAGCGCCCGCCGCCAATCCATGTGACCGGGCGCGATGGTATGGCGGCAGCGATTGCCGCTGCGGTGCGTGCCGCCATACCATCGCGCCCGGTCATCGCCCACGCTGCCATTCCCGCGTCGGTCGCACTCGCCGGAAGCGCATGTATCATTGGCGTGGCCGAGGGCGATGCGACCGGATCACTTCACGCAATCAACCGTATCGCCTGCACGCACGCTATCCCCTGGCTCCCCGTTCGCGTTATGCCGGGGAGTATCCGCTTTGGCCCCACGGTCGTTATTGGCGAGACGGCCTGCCTGCTTTGCGTCGCACTGCGGGAGGCGGCGAACGGCCCTCACCCCCCAGCCCCCTTCCCCAGCGGGGAAGGGGGAGCAATCGGGAACGGCGTATCTTCATCCCCCCCTTTCCTTTGCTGCCAGGCAAAGGAAAGGGGGCCGGGGGGTGAGGTTCCCACCCTCGCCGCCCTTGAAGCGCTCCACATGCTGGTCGGGGAGCCATCCCGCGCACGCGGGCGGCTCGGTGTGCTGGATGTGGCATCCGGCGCATGGACGTGGCATCCTGTCCTGCGCCATCCGCGCTGCCCGGTTTGCGGCGGATTACCGTGGTCGCTCTCTTCTCCCCCCTCCCGTGTCGGGAGGGGGGCAGGGGTGGTGGGCCTCTCCGGGCCATTCGTTGACGACGAAACGGGCATCGTGCGGGCGGTGCTGGCCGTTCCCCCGCCGCCCAGTGAACCGACGCCGCCACACATCGCGATGGCGCTGCTGGCGAATACGCAGTTCCGGGACGATTGGGATGCGCTGCCGCCCGGCGATCAAACGACGACCGGCAAAGGCTGGACGGCGGAAGACGCGCGCCACGCCGCCCTTGGCGAGGCGTTAGAGCGGTATTGCGCGATGCTGCCCCCGCCACCGGAAACATTTCGGGTTGCACCGGCGGCTGCACTCGATCGCCCCGCCATCGGGCCGGACGCGTTCGGCCTCTATCATCCATCCCAGTATCTGGACGAGTCGGTGCCGTATTCCCCCGTCACCGCCGAAACGCCGTTCCATTGGGTTACAGGGTATTCGCTGACGCACGACCGCCCGACACTCGTGCCGGCATCGCTCGTCTATCTGCTGCCACTGGATCGCTTCTGTCAGCAGACCTCCAGCGGACTGGCGGCGGGCCGGACGGTTGTGGAGGCATCGCTCCGCGCGCTCTGCGAAGTGATCGAGCGCGACGCCTTCCTCTTCACCTGGCTGACGAACCACCCCGCCCCGCTGCTCGATCTCGGTGCTGCCGGTGACGCCGTGGCGCATATCACCCGCTGGTACGCCGCGCGGGATGTGACGCTGACCGCGTACGACGTGACGACAACGACCGGCGTGCCCGCCATCCTCGCGCGCGCGCACGACGAGCGCGGCAGGGCCCCGAGAGACCTGATCGGCCTCGGCTGCGACCCCGACCCGCGCCGCGCCGTCGAGCGGGCACTGCTCGAAGTCGTGCAGGGGCGGCATGCGCGCTGGAACGAACTCGCGGCGCGAGGCGCGCCCGATGCCATCCGCACTCATTCTGACCATGCGTTGTGGTATGCCCTGACAGACCGAAATGATGCTTTTGCCTTCCTTGGCATCCAGCCCGGTCCACTCCCTACCCGCGCCGGCCCTGCCGATGATGACGCCGACCATTCGCTCGCCGCCATTGTCGCGGCGCTGGCAGATGCCGGGCACGAGGCGGTGATCGCCGAGATCACGACGCCGGATGTGGCGACGTGCGGGGTGGCAGTCGTTCGCGCGCTCGTCACGGGGCTGTTGCCGATCCACTTTGGCATCGGTCAGGAACGGCTGGGCAGTTCGCGCCTCGCGAACTGCCCTATCGCCTCCCTCAATCGCACACCGCATCCCCTCGCATAGTCCGCATTCGCCGTTCATCCGCGCGTCACACGGGGTCACTACGCTGTCGGTACGGAGTACGGACGGGTGCAGGGCGAAAATCGCGCCCGATGAATCCGTAATCTTACGGATGTACCGCCCCCGATCCGCCCCTAGAGTGGAGCCAGAGCAACGAACTGAGTGCGATGGTGATCGGACGCAACGAGTGAGGGGCAGAGGAACCGATGACAGCAGTATTTTTGGCTTCCACTGATGCACAGCGGATCACGCGGGCCCGGATGGGTGACACAGTGGCCTTTGAGTCGCTGCTCCGGCAGTACGAGCGGCCACTCTACGGATACATCTACCATCTGATGTCCGGGAATGCGGACGACGCGGCGGACCTTCTGCAAGAAACCTTCATCAAGGTGTATCGCGCACTGCCGCGTATCCCGGAGGATGTCAACTTCCCCGCGTGGCTTTACCGCGTGGCCCGCAATTGCTGCCTCGATGAGATGCGTCGTCGCCATCGCGCTCGCTGGACTGTTTGGGATGGCGCGCAGAGCGCCGCGATGATGGACCACATCGGCGGCGGGACGGACCCGGAGCAGATGGTGCTAGACCGCGAGGGCAACAGCGCTGTGCGGGCCGTCCTCGCGCAGATGTCCGGGCGGAATCGGGAAGCGCTTCTTTTGCGCGAGTGCGAGGAGATGTCCTGTGAGGAGATCGGTGCGGTCTTCGGTATCTCGCGCAAGGCGGTTAAGTCCATGCTTTTCCGCGCGCGGGACGAGTTCCGCCGGATCACCGCGACGCTTGGCCTCGATGGCGTGGCGCTGGAACGGAGCGACCGATGGGCGGCATAGGGGATAGTACGTGGACGTATTTAAACGCGGAGTGATCTAACCACGCGTTGCCTCCGTAGAGCATACTGAACCGACTTTCCAAAGACTTCTCCTTCCCCATTTCCCCAATCCCAGCCGGTACCGTCCCCGCGGTACCGGCACTTCTTTAGGTAGTAGCCAGTAGCTAGTAGCTAGTAGTCAGTAGTCAGTAGTCAGTAGTCAGTTGGAAACGGAAGCATCTCGCGCTTGTGCCTCCAGTTTCTGACTACTGACTACTGACTACTGGCTACCGCCCACTATCTCCTTAGCTCAGAAAGAGCGTGAACGGATTGCCGGGTGGATTTACTTCACCCGCGCCGAGGTAGATGTGATCCGTGTTGACGAGATGACCGTCGCGATAGAGGCGGAAGGTAATGCGCGTTGCGCCATGGACGGTGAAAGCGACGCCATCAACACCGTTGTAGGTGCGGAAACGGAAGTCGAGTTTGTCGCCCGCCGCGACTGCCGAGTCGTCGTTCTCCGCCTTGAGCAGATCAACATCGCGAATGTCCACGCCATGCTTGTCATTGCGCGCGGTGATCATGCCCGTGTACTCGCTCGGGCCGGGGCCGTTGCCCCGGTCGGTCGTATGGAGATGGATGCGATCGCCGTCGAACCAGATGTAGTAGCCGAAGTCCGTGTCCTTATCCATTGCCGGCTGACCGGCCGCTGTGCTCGCCGAGGCGACTGCCTCGGCACCTTGCGCGAAGACCGTTCCTGCAAGCAGCAGCACCAGCACAAGCGCGCCACTCGCGGCAAAGAGCATTTTCCTCATCGTCATCGTTCCGTATCCCTTCTGATCTGTCCCAACGTCCGTCACGCCGTTATCCCGGGAATCCTGCGCTACCGATAGCACGCGCGCCGGGTTGCTGAAGATTCGCTGAAATTGCAAGCAGAGTGCAAAGGTCTTTTTACGGTTCGGGGTTCAGAGTTCGAGGTTCGGAGTGCGGTTCCTCGAGCTCCGAATCCCGACCTCCGAACTCTCCTTCCCGTTGGCAGGCCGCATGCTATACTTTTGACAATGGAATGGTTCGGGATCGGTGCGCCCGGGAGTTGCGTGTGCGCTCTTGCCCCGGTCGCCGGGCCGTTATGGAAGGGTTTCCTCGTTCAATGAGCGCTGAAGTTTGGCGAACGATTGCCGGGCTGGTCATGCTTGCCCTGATCGTTTTCCTCAATGCGTATTTCGTCGCAACCGAGTATGGCCTCGTCGCCTCTCGTCGTAGCCGGATTGAGCAGCTGGCACGGGAAGGGAACAAGCGGGCCACCTGGGTGAAGGGGGCGCTCGCCAACCTCAATCCCTACATCTCCGCGACGCAGATCGGCATCACGATTGCCGGGTTGGCGCTCGGCTATCTCGGCGAACCGGTGGTCGCCAAGTTGGTCGAACCCGCTTTCGCGTGGCTACCGGCCAATGTGCCGGTGATCTCCGCGCATGTCATTGCGATTGTCATCTCCTTTCTGCTCGTTACGTACGTCACGGTGCTGATGAGCGAGTTGCTGCCGAAGCGGATCGCCATTCAGAACCCGGAGCGCGTAGCGCTCATCGTAATCGGCCCGATCCGTATCTTCCTCGTCGTCTTCCGCCCCTTGATCGCCGTCCTCAACAATAGTGCGAATTTCCTGCTCCGGCGGCTCGGCCTTGGCGATACAACCGAGCATGGGACGTACACCGAGGAAGAATTGCGTATCCTCGTGCGCGAGAGCGAGCAGGCGGGCACGCTCGAACAGGGCGAGCGCGAGCTGATTGATCGCGTCTTCTCGTTCGCGGACAAGGAAGCGCAGCAGGTAATGGTGCCGCGCACGCAAGTCGTCGGCATCGAGCAGCACACGCGCATCACCAATGTCGCGCCGCAAGTCGCGACGAGCACCTACACCCGCTTCCCCGTTTACGAGGAGAACCTCGATACGATTCACGGCATGGTACATGTCAAAGACGTGATCGCGGCGGTCGGTTCGGGCCGGGGCGAGGAGCCGATCGAGGCGATCATGCGCCCGGTGCTCGTCGTGCCGGAGTCCGTGCACATTGATGATTTGATGCTGACAATGCGCCGCCGCCACACGCACATGGCGATTCTTGTGGACGACTATGGCGGCACGGCCGGCCTGGTGACGATGGAAGACCTGATTGAGGAATTGGTCGGCGATATCGAGGACGAGTTCGATTCGGCTTCTCCCCAACTGCAACGCAACGCGGACGGCGGTATCACACTCGACGGGCGCACGCCAATCGCGGAGGTTCGCGCACTCGTGCCGCTCAGCGACGTTGACGATGGGTACGAGACCATCGCAGGGTACGTCCTCGATCGCATGGGACATATCCCAAAGGCGGGAGAGGGCATCGAGACCAATCGCCTCCGGATTCGCGTGGACCGGATGGATCGCCTCCGTATCGCCCAGGTCACACTGACCCCGACCGACGGTGCAACGCCGCATGCGACCGATACGGTTCCCGCACCGGATGCGGCAGTCGCCGGATAATGGAGATGCCCGCCCTCGGCTCCTCTACCCGCAGGAGATCGGGGAGGCACAACCACGCTCCCATGCCGCACGTTGTATAGGGGAGATGGTTCGTATCGTTCGACGATGCAGTAGGTACAGGCGTCGCATCCGTGACACCTGACAGGTATGCATGCGTGTCACGAAAGGCGACCCCGACGCGACGCAGGTCGTTGTCACATGGGAGTGATCCATCGGGCGCGCATTCGAGTACAAGATAGCAAGCGGGGAGTGCCTTGCCCGGAGAGCGCCCGGAGTCGGCAGACAGCGATGCAAACGCGATATTCGATAGACATTCCAGTCCAAGCATGTCCGGATAGCGTAACGACACACCGTGGTCGTTGCCCGTTGCCTGTGGGAGAATATTGCTCGCTCGGAGTCTGCCGATGACCTGGCCGAGGGTATTCGATCCATTTGATGGGGAGGCGCTGCATGCCCCCGCTGCCGACTTCGCGGAGACTGCGGCGGTAGCGACGCTCGCGGACGCGTACGAGGTGTGTCGGCTCGTGACGCGCCACCATGCACACGCCTTTTATTTCGCGATTCGCTTCCTTCCGCTGGAGAAACGGCGCGCGATCTGGGCAATCTACGCGGTCTGTCGCTACTCCGATGACCTCGTGGACCGCGCCCCGGCTACCGCCGCACCCGCCGACCTCCTTGCCCGCATTGACTGGTGGGAGGGACGGTTGCGCGCGATGGATACCAAACTGCCGATCATCCGCGCGTTTGCGGACGCTACTGAGCAGTTCGGTATTCCCACCCAACCCTTATGGGACTTGCTCGCCGGCATGCGCATGGACCTCACGTGCGCGCGCTACGCGACGTGGGAAGAACTCGGGCGCTATTGCTACTGTGTCGCCAGTACAATTGGTCTCCTCTGTACGCCCGTACTCGGCTACGACGGCGCGCCGGAGACGCTGGAGTACGCGGCGAATCTCGGCATCGCCATGCAATTGACCAATATCCTGCGCGATGTCGGCGCGGACGCCGCGATGGGGCGCATCTACCTTCCGCAGGACGAACTCGTCGCCTTCGGCTACGACGAAGCGAAGATCGCCGCCGGTGTTGTGGACGACGCCTTCCGGCGGCTGATGGCCTTTCAGATCGCCCGTGCCCGCGCGCTCTACCGGACGAGTACGCCCGGTATCGCGCGCCTTCATCCTACCGGGCACCTGCCCGTGCAGGCCGCCGCGACCCTGTATGGGGGCATCCTCGGCCGCATCGAGGCGATTGATTACGATGTTTACACGCATCGCGCCGCCCTGACGAAATGGGACAAAATCGCTCGTCTCCCGGCCATCTGGTGGCAGGCCCGTACACTGCCACGCGCGTAGTTTCGCCTATCTGCTAGATTATTCTTCGTGTCGCCCGCGATCAGGGTGACGCGAACGGAGGTTACCCCGATGGCAGTGCCAAACATCACGCCCTATCCCCATATCATCCGCAATCCGGACATCCTCGTCGGCGAGCCGACGATTGCGGGCACCCGCATCGCCGTGCGTACTATCGTCGTTGCGGCGCGCTATACGCCGAAGATTGACGATCTGCTCAGGGATTATCCACATCTCACTCAGGAAGAGATCGAGGAGGCGTTCGCTTTCTACTACGATCATCGGGCTGAGATTGACGGTTATATGGCCGAAAACGACGCGGCGTTGATCTCCGACGATTGGTAATGCCACGACCGCCCGCCTATCTTGATGAGTGTGTGCGCGCAAGTCTCGCGGCACGGCTTCGACTCCGTGGTTTCGACATAGAAACCGCACAGAGTCACGGCATGGTTGGTATCACAGATGTTGAACAACTTGCCTATGCAACGAGTCGCAATGCGATAATCGTTACTTATGATCGTCGCTATTTCCGGTCGCTGAGGCTCCGTGTCCGGTCACACGGCGGCATCGTGACCCTCCCGGATTCGGCGCTGGATCGGCAGGAAATCCGCGCGGCGATGCTCATTGATTGGGCGGCGACGTTTCCCGATTATCGCTCGCAGCTCTTCCGCCGACACGATTTGCAACAGCGGCTGATCGAGGGCATGCGCCTTCCAGACTACCGTGAGGATGAAGTACGTCTGGCGCTCGGGAGCATGCCGTAGGTCGTCACGAAGGCAACAACGCCACCAGGCCCGATACATCCACGCGCATCATGTTGCGCCGCTCGGGGATGACGACATCGGCTTTCTGGAGTTCAGTCAGCTTGCGGGTGACGGTGACGCGGTTCGCGCCGATCATCTCCGCGAGGTCCTGATGCGTCGCGGGGTAGGTGATCAGCGTCGTGCCGTCATCGGTCGGTTCTCCGAACGCGTCCGCCAGCGCCACGAGAAGCGCAATCAGGCGGACACTCGTGTCGTACCCGAGGGCGTGGATGATCGTCTGGCGGGCAGCGGAAAGTTGCGCGGCGAGCGAGGCGACAATCGCGCTTGCGGCTTCGGGAGCGATGCGTACCAGCGCGGGCAATCCGCTCGCGTGCAAGAGCGTCACAGTGCTGTGCGTCATCGCTTCTGCGTGGGCGTGCGCGGGCGCGCGGGCGTCCGTTGTACCGAAAATGTCGCCCTCGCGCAGAATCGCCAGCGTTACCATCCGACCGTCGGGAAGCGCTTCCCTGAGTCGAACGCGACCACTTCGTAGTACGTAGAGAATTGGCTCACGGTCTTCTCGGGTGCAGACCGTCTGGCCCGGCACATAGTCCGTGGTAACAAACGGAACGATGCCCGCTGTCCGGTCGAGTGCATCTACGAGCGGCGGCGCGGGGAGCAGATTCGCCGCTTCCTCGGTTGCCACGTGTATCAGGATGTCTCGCACCGCGTCCATCTCGCGCAGCAGCATCGGCAGGTCGCGCAGGTTGCCGTCGTACACGGTGCGAAGGCATTCAGCGAGCATGGAGGTTTGCGCCCGGAGCGCCGCATCCGGGTCGCCTGTGTGCGCATATGTCTGCCGGATCGCGGATGCTGCCGGGCGATAGTTGCCGCTGCGGACGGCATCGACCAGCAGCGCCCACGGCGATTCCTGCCTTACCGGGACGAAGGGTACAGGGAAGACTCCATCGTGCGCCTCATCCCGCCAGCGACGCTCAAAGAGTGGCAATGCCCGTCTGAGTGTTTGTGCGAGTAATTCTGACATGCGGAAAGCCTCGCCCTCCTTCACCATACCGACTGCGATGCGTATGCTACGGTCTATGGTACGCGCTCGCACCGACAAGGGGGAATCGTTTATTGAATATCGTCAATCCGCTGACTTTCGTGCCAATCGGGTTCGCGCTCAGTGCGGCAATTGCGCTGCTGGCGTACGGGCGCGGGTCGCTCTCGCGGAGTGGCGTCGTCGGAGCGATGCTGACAGGGACGCTCCATTTTGGTTTCGGCGGGTTAACATGGG
>JBBSFO010000081.1:0-12272 GCA_038238655.1 Thermomicrobiales bacterium
CATCTGAATCTTCATGATAAGCCTCCATCATTCTTTGATAAGCCCGGGAGCATCTTGCTCTCTATAGGCTGAGAATAGAGGCGGGATGTTACTACAAAAGAGAAAATATCTTACAATAGTATGTCGGGTGATTTCTTTCGCTTGTCTTCAATACGCAATACGGCGGCATATGGATGTACACCGTCGTACGAGGATTCACATCATGGCGATAGGAACACAGAGCCGTGCGCACGGTTTCATCCGGTCATCGCGCATACATCAGGCGGAACACGGTTGTCCGTCCCTGCACAGAAATTACCTTCTCCTGAGAGAGGTCGGTATCACTCTTGTATCGCAAGCGCGGCGGTGAGTAGGATATTTGTCGTGCCGCCTATACCGTTGACGACGAGCGGTATCCGCCATTGGCGTGATGTGATCGCGCAGGCCGCCTCCTTGCCCTCGCGGCAGTAATAGAGTGTGACGGTGTAGCGCGCCTCATGCAGCCCATTGGAAAGCGAGCCGAGCGGGACGGTGATCGTGCCGCCATCGAACGATGGCGCGGGCAATGGCACCGGCATGCCGTCCACACGGAGCGACTGGCCGTTCGGCGCTTCGGTGTTGATGTGATGCTCCGGCGGCAGGATGAGCGTGACGGCGAGCGTGGCGGGCGTATCGTTCGCGATGGTCTGCGCGGTGATCGGGATCGTTTCGAGCGCGGGGAAGAACTCCTCCGCTTCCGTTATTGCCGCTTCCCACACCGGGATCGTCGTTAGGTCGCCGGTCGTCAGGTCGAGATGGCGCAGCAGATGGTTGTTCGTGTCCGCGATGTACAGGTCATTACCGGAAACACTGAGGCCGCCCGGTTCGTAGAGTTGGCCCATTGCGCCGTCCGCTGTGCCCGGTTCGCCCGTTCCTGCGATCGTCACGACGGCCCGCGTGGCGAGGTCGAGTCTCTTGATCTTATGGTTGTAGGTGTCCGCGATCAGGAGCGCGCCATCCGCATACGCGACACCGAGCGGATGCTGCAGGCGGACGCCCCACCCGCTGCCGTCCACATCGCCGAACTCGAAGAGGTCTTCGCCAACGAGCGTCGTCACCCGCGCGGTGTCCAGGGCGATCATGCGGATGCTGCTCGTTTCGCTATCGGCGATATACAGGTTCGCGCCGTCCGTGGTGATGCCGCTCGGCTGCGCGAAGGCGGCATCATCGAGCGTCCCATCTACGCGCGCCTCGGCGCCCGACCCCGCAAACACATCCACGCGGCGGGCGCTGGGGCAATAGACCCAGATTTGATGCGGCCCCGCCATCGCGATGTACAGTTCGCCACTGATGTACGCGAGGTCCCAGGGCGAATTGAGCGGGGTCGTCGGCGCGTCCCCGCCCGTCGCGCGGAAGCCGGCCTGCGCGCCGGTCCCCGCAATTGTCGTGACGCGCTCCGCCGCGAGGTCCACCGCGCGCAACAGGTGATTCTCTGTATCCGCGACATAGAGCGTTTCGCCCGCCAATGCCATCCCCTGCGGGTGATTGAAGGTCGCCGTATCGTACGCACCCTCCGCCGCGCCGATCGCACCAGTGCCAATTCGCGTTTGCACGGTGCCATCCGGCGCCAGGACGACGATCTGGTTATGGTTCGAGTCCGCCACGAATAGCCGCTCGTGGTCCGCGTCCGCCACTACCTTGCCGGGATAGCGCAACGGCATCGCGGGCGCGTGCTCCATCGAGACGTGGAAGGGTGCCTGCGTTGTCACAGCGGGATAGGTCTGGAGGAGCAGTTGGATATCGCGGTCCATCCGCTCGCGATTGCCCTCGCCCGAATACATCGCGACGGCGTAGCCTTCCGGGTCAATCAGCACGGCGGTCGGCCAGGCGCGCACGCCGTACTGCTGCCAGATCGCGAACCGCGCGTCGTTGACGACCGGGTGGCCGATCTCGTAGCGCAGGATCGCCTGCCGGATGTTGTCCGACTGCCCCTCGTTCGTGAACTTCGCGGAATGTACGCCGATCACGACGAGTTCGTTCGGATATTTCTCCTCCAGCGCTTTGAGGTCGGGCAGGATGTGCATGCAATTGATGCAGCAATACGTCCAGAAATCGAGCAGCACGATCCGCCCACGCAGTTCCGCGAGCGAGAGAGGGTGGTCGGTGTTGAGCCAGCCAAGCCCGCCATTGAGTTCGGGTGCACGCACGCGGTGGCGAAAGGGTGATTGTGCCATGTGAAGCCTCCGGCGATGAAAGAAGGACTGAGGATTGAGGATTGAGCGATGTTGCTTCCTATCCCCTCCAACACGATCAGCGAGTACGCTGTTCCCGTGCGCATCCATCGTCGTCTTCTGGAGAAGACGTACCCCCGGCACGGTGAACGCGGACATTGACGATTATCGGTTTGCGAGTATGCTTTATCACATATCTGGGAGCACAGACAGGTCATCATTTGGGTGGTGGGCACAATCTCACTGTCGGGGCATTCCGAATTGCCGGTGCATCGTTCCATCGGGATGTTCCTCAGGTTTCACCAATCTACCAAAGGAGTGCGGCAGTGAAAACGTGGGAACACAGCAGTATTCGCAACCGTTCGCTCTCGCGACGCGGTTTCCTCGGCGGGGTCGCGGCAAGCGCGGCGACAGCGATCCTCGCGGCGTGCGGCGGCAGCAAGGCGACCGATACGCCGAAGCCCGCGACCGGAGCGACCGCCGCTCCGGCGGGTACCACGGCCCCAGCAGCGGGCGCGGCAACCGCCCCGGCGAGCACGCCCGCTACGGTCGCGGCGACGAATGGCACGGCGGCCCCCGTCGCAACGACCGCTCCGGCGGTATTGGCGGACGCCGGTTCGCTGACGATGCTTTCGACGCAGTTCTCGCCGATTGACCAGGCGGAGAAGTTCCGCAAGACGATCCTCGCCAACTTCAAGGGCAAGGTGGACTTCCTGCCGCAGGACTACGGGCCGTACAACGACCGTATCCGCGCCGAAACGCAGGCCAATAAGCTGACCGTGAGCATTCTCGGTGGCCTGCACGGCGACCTCGTCCCCTTCGCGAACGATGGCTTGCTGCAAGACCTGACGCCGCTTCTCGCCAAACTCGGCGATCGCGGCTTCCCGAAATCGTTCCTCGACCTCGCCAAAGTCGGCACGCCGGACAAGACGTTCTATGTCCCGTGGATGCAGGCGACGTACATCATGGCGGCGAACAAAAAGGCGCTGCAATACCTGCCACAGGGGGCGAAGCCGGAGACGCTCACCTATGCCCAACTGAAGGATTGGGGCGCGGCGATGCAAAAGGCGACCGGCCAGCGGCGCATCGGCTTCCCCGCCGGCCCCACGGGGCTGATTCACCGCTTCTTCCAGGGCTATTTGTACCCGTCCTACACCGGCTCGACCGCCGTGCTCTTCAAGTCGCCCGAAGCGGTGCAGATGTGGACGGACTTCAAGGAAATCTGGCAGTATGTGAACCCCGGCTCGACCAACTACGCGAACTCCGGCGAGCCTCTCCTGTCTGAGGAGATCTGGGTGGGCTGGGACCATATCGCGGGGCTTCTGAACGCGCTCCAGACCCGCTCGAACGACTTCGTCACTTTCCCGGCGCCGATCGGACCAAAGGGGCGGGGATTCATGCCCGTCCTCGCCGGGTTCGCCATCCCGAAGGGCGCGCCGAACCAACAGGGCGCAGAGTTGTTGATTAATTACCTGACGCAAGCGCCGCAGCAGGTAAGCACGGCCAAGGAAGAGGGCTTCTTCCCCGTGACCAACGCAACCGTCCCGGCCGATCTCTCCGCCGGCGTCAAGCTGGAGGCGGACGCAATTCAGATGCAATCCTCCGGCGCAGGCGGGATCACGACACTCCTGCCCGTCGGGCTTGGCTCCAAGAACGGCGACTACAGCAAGGTCTACTTCGATTCCTTCCAGCGCATCGTGGTCAAGAACGAGCCAGTGCAGACAGTGTTGGAAGATCAGGCGAAGATCATGCAGGGTATCTTCAATGACACGAAGGCGCCGTGCTGGGCGCCCGACCCGACGGGCACCGGCGTATGCATGGTCAAGTAGCGACGGGCGAGCGGGCGATAGCGGCCCCGGCGCGGCGAGTTCGTCGCACCGGGGGGGTCGGCACGTCATTATCCGTGTATCTGCTGCTCATCCCCGCCGTGATCTTCCTCGCGGTCTTTGTCGTCTGGCCGATGTTCCAAGCGCTTATCCTCTCCATACGTGGGGAGCATGGCGGCTTCACGACGGCGAACTTCCACCGGATGACGGGCGATACCTTCTTCTGGCCAGCAGTCAAATATACCCTGCTCCTGAGCGTCGTTATCCTCCCGTGCCAGTTGGTACTCGCGCTGGCGATGGCGCTCCTGCTGCAGGCGGACCTGAAGGGTAAGGGGTTCTTTCTTTATGTCTGGGCGATCCCGCTGGCGATCTCCGACCTCGCCGCCGGGATCGTCTGGCTCTCCATCTTTGCGCCGAACGGCTTCCTCAACTCGATCCTGCATGGGCTGGGGTTGCAGCAGAACCCGTTCCCGTTCCTCACGACCGAACATCCGGTCAGCAGCTTCCTGGCAATTGTCGTCGCAGAGACATGGCGGGCAACCTCACTGGTGATGATCATTCTCCTCGCCGGTATCCAGGTGATCCCGAAGGATTACGGCGAGGCGGCGGAGGTCTTTGGCGCGACCGCCTGGCAGCGACTGCGCTACGTGACGCTGCCACTCCTGCGCCCCAGCCTTCAGGTGGCGCTCATCCTGCGAACGCTCGCCGCCTTCCAGGTCTTCCCCATCATCCTGGCGCTGGTCGGGCGCAATATCCCGGTGCTGGCCGAGGAGGCGTACTACTGGCGCGCCACCCTGACCAACAACTACGTCGCCGCCGCCTATGCCGTCGTAATCATTATCGTCTCGATCGTCGTGACGATCATTTATCTGCGCACCCTGCGAGTGCGCGACGAGCAGCAGGGGCTGTAAAACCTCACCCCCGCCCCTCTCACTGCCCAGAGGGCACCCGCGATGGAGAGGGGGCGGGTAGGGGCGCATCGCCTGCGCCCTCCGAGATAATGGCAGGGCGATTGACAGAGGCCACGGCAATTCGCATGTGTCACCCCTCCCCGTTTCGGGAGGGGGCCGGGGGGTAGGATCAATGAGCACTGCAACGATTACGAAACCGACCGAGGGGGCAGCGCCCGTCGTGCGCAATCGGGCGCGCTCGCGGCGCTACATGCTCGGGCGGATCGGGCTGTATGTGCTGGCGATCCTCATTACACTCTTCATGCTCCTGCCGATCTATTTCATCGTCATCAGCGCCTTCAGCCCGCAGGCGAAGATCTATGCCTTCCCGAAGGCACTGATCCCCCACCGGAGCGACTTCTCGACGGCGACATTCTCGTTCTTCATCCACTCCACCGGCGTGCCCGAGTCCGTGCGCAATAGCATCTTCGTCGGCATTGGCACACTCGTCTTGTCCACGCTGATCGGCGCGCCCGCCGGGTTGGCGCTGGCGCGGTTCGTCTTCCGCGGACGTGCGGCCTTCCAACTCTTCATCCTTTCCACGCGCGCGTTTCCGGCGGTGATCCTCGCCATCCCGCTCGCCGTGACTTTCATCCGGTGGAACCTGTATGACAAACTGCTCGGCGTTATCCTCGTGCATACGGCGTTCACTCTGCCGACGACGATCCTCGTTATGAGTAGCGTCTTTGTCAGCATCCCGCGCGACCTGGAGGAAGCGGCGCTGACGCTCGGCTGCACGCCGTTCACTGCCTTCTGGCGGATCATGCTGCCGCTCTCGCTACCGGGGATGGCGGCAACGGCGATCTTCACCTTCGTTGCATCGTGGAATGAGGTTTTCGCGGCGACGATCCTGACCGTGAAAAACCGCACGCTGCCCGCGCAGGTGCTCGCCTCGCTCAACAGCTCGCAACTGCCATATAAGTTCGCGGGCGGCTTCGCGCTCGTCATTCCATCGCTGATCTTCATCTTCTTCATGCGCCGCTATCTGTTCAACATGTGGGGGCGCGTGGTGCGGTAGTGGGAAGTAACGAGTAGCGAGTAGCGAGTAACGAGGGATACTCGCCGCTCGCCACCTGTTCCAGCCACTCGTTACTCGTTACTCGTTACTCGTCGGAGGCGATTGTGGCTGAAATCAACATCCAGAACATCGTCAAGACCTTTGCGGGGAGCAAGCAGCCCGCCGTTAATAACGTTGACCTGACGATTGCCGACAATGAGTTCATGGTGCTGCTCGGCCCCAGTGGCTGCGGCAAGACGACGCTCCTCAGAATGATCGCGGGGCTGGAATACCCGGACAGCGGCAGTATCCTGATCGGCGATCGTGATGTCACGGACTTGCCGCCGCGCAATCGGGACATCGCGATGGTTTTCCAGAGTTACGCGGTTTTTCCGCACATGAAGGTACGCGACAATATCGCCTTTGGGCTCAAAATGCATCATGTGTCGAAGGCCGAGATTGCCCGGAAAGTCGAGCGCGCCGCCGACTTGCTGCAACTGGCTCCGTACCTGGATCGGTTCTCCGCCCAGTTATCCGGTGGGCAGCGGCAACGTGTCGCGGTTGCGCGGGCGATTGTGATGGAGCCGTCCGTGCTGCTGATGGACGAACCGCTCTCCAACCTCGACGCGCTCCTGCGGCTCAACTTCCGCAGCGAACTGAAGAAATTGGTGCAGGAGATCAAGACGACGACGATCTACGTCACGCACGATCAGGTAGAGGCGCTGAGTCTGGGCGACCGCATCGCCGTGATGCGCGATGGCGAGATCGTCCAGTGCGGCACGCCGATGGAGGTGTACAACGACCCGGCGACCGAGTTTATCGGCAGTTTCATCGGCAACCCGCCGATGAATTTCCTGCAGGGACAGCTCCGGCACGAGAATGGTCATGCGCGCGTCGCCATCGGTGATCACCTACTCGATGCGCCCGCCGGGTTGGCTGCCGCGCACGACGGCGAGGTACTTGTCGGCATCCGAGCGGAGAACATCCAGGCGACTCTGGAACCCGTCGCGGACGCCCTCGCCGCCCACGCCGAGGTAATCGAGCCGGTGGGGGCGAATCTGCTCGTCACGGCGGTCGTCGGCGACCAGCGTATCAAGGTGTTGACGCGCACC
Organism: Thermomicrobiales bacterium; assembly: GCA_038238655.1. GTDB lineage: Bacteria > Chloroflexota > Chloroflexia > Thermomicrobiales > JALYUS01 > JALYUS01. Next base: position 7,075 of record JBBSFO010000081.1, read on the forward strand.
GACTTCCCGATCGAGACGAACGGGGCGCTCTGGTTGCAGCCGGAATGGGATAAATTGCGCTGGTTCGATCCGGCGACGCATCGGGAGATCGCGAGCACATGAGCACATCGAACCAGCCGTTCGGCGGATCACCGGAGCAAATCGCCGTCCGTGCGGCGGAGGTGGTGCGCGGGAACGATCTCGGCGGCTGGACCAAGGCCGCGCCGCGTCTCTACCCGCACCAGTGGAGTTGGGACAGCGCCTTTATCGCCATTGGCCTCGCCCATCTCGACACGCGGCGTGCGGCGCAGGAATTGCGCGTGCTCTTCGCCGCGCAGTGGGCGACGGGAATGGTGCCGCACATCGCCTTCAATCCGGCAGCGGGCGGCTACTTCCCCGATCCCGAACGGTGGGGTACGGCGGTCGCGCCCGCGAAGCCGGCGGGCGTGCTGACGAGTGGCATGTGCCAGCCCCCGGTCCATGCCATCGCGGCGCACGCGATCTGGGAGACCGCGCGGCGGCGGGATGAGGCGGAGGCCGCCGACGCGACGGCCTTTCTGCGCGAGATCTATCCGCGCCTGCTCGCCTGGCATCGCTACCTCGCGACCGACCGCGACCCGGAGCAGTCCGGCCTCGTCACGATCTACCATCCGTGGGAGAGCGGCGCGGACAACTCGCCCGCGTGGGACGCGCCGATGGCGAACATCGCCGTTGGCGATCTCCCGCCCTATGAGCGGCACGACCTCAAACACGCCGATCCATCTATGCGCCCGACGATGGCGGAATACGACCGCTATCTCTGGATTGTCGAGGTGATGAAGCGCGGCCGCTATGACGAGGCGACGACCTACCGAACAAGTCCATTCCTCATCAAGGTCGTCTGGTTCAGCGCGATCTTCGTCGCCGCGAACGATGCCCTCTTGAAAATCGCGGACATCATTGACGCACCAGACGAGGAGCGTGCGATCATCACCGAATGGCGCGACCGTGGCCTGCGCGGCCTGGACGAGCGGTGGGACCCGGCGCTCGGTCTGTGCCTCGATTACGACCTGCGAGCGGCATCGTCTATTTCAGTACAGGTAATGGGCGGCTTCGCACCACTGATCGCCGGGCATCTGACGCCGGAGCGGCGGGCGGCCACCCTCGCAACGCTCGACAGCCCGGCGTGGTTGGGGCATCCCCGCCTCCGTTGGCCCGTTCCACCGAGCACCAGCCCGGACGACCCCGCGTTCGATCCTCGCCGCTACTGGCGCGGCCCTACCTGGCCGGTGATGAACTGGCTCTTCTGGTGGGCGCTCACGCAGGCAGGCGAGACCGAGCGAGCGGCGGCATTGCGTCAGGCAGCGCTGGACCAACTCGCGGACGGCTTGTTCGGCGAATATTACGAGCCGTTCACCGGCGAACCGCTCGGCTCCCTCGACCAATCTTGGACCGCTGCCGTCGCTCTCGACTGGCTTGCCGCGAAGGCATAAGAACCAGTTCATTGTGATAACGTTTGTCTTCAGCATCACTATTGACCTGATTCATCGCTGGTAGCGAAGCACGGTCAAGGAGAACGAATGCGACCGCAAACAGAGTTTTTTCGTTATACTGTCAGCGTTTCTTGGCGCGCATCGTTCGTGTGACACCGAATATGCGACGAATCCTCTATCGAATAGGTTGCGGAGGCGGGAATGCTCACCGAATATATCCAAGCCGCGATGCGACACGCGGAATACAAGCGCTATGACGATGGAACCATCTATGGCAGCATCGAAGCGCCTGGCTTCGAGGGAGTTTGGGCCAACGAGGCGACACGGGAGGAGACGGAGCGAGAGTTGCGGAGCACGCTCGAAGACTGGCTACTGCTCGGCGTGCAACTGCACCACCGGCTCCCGATTCTCGACGATATTGACTTGAACGCGCCTGCTGCCGCGTACTGCGATACGGCCCGATCAAACGCCGCGATCTCGTAGATGGGCTGAGAAAGTTCGGCTTTGAGCAACCGATACGTCCACGCAGAGGTTCCGACCACGATTTCATGGTCAGGGGCGAACGACGGATCAAAATGCCCAACGAACACCGTCAAGAAATCAGCGTCAATCTTGCTCTCTGATATCCTAAAACAAGCGGGTATCAGCCGCACTGAATGGGAACAGGCATAACTTGAATCTATGCGGGTGGAAATATATCGCTGACCCGTTTCAGCAGTCCCGACTCAGATTGCCTACTGCTCATTACTGCCGAAGTAGTCGCGCAACCGCTCGATGGCGATGCGGGCGCAGCGGTGGAACATGCCGGTGGTGTCGCCCGCGATGTGCGGGGTGAGAAAGGCGTTCGGGAGAGAGCGGAGCGGGTCATCAAGCGGCAGCGGCTCCGTGTCGTAGACATCGAGAAAGGCGTGGAAGCGGTTCTTGCGCAGTGCCGCAACGAGCGCGGGCGTGTCGAACAGGGCGGAACGCGCCGAGTTGATGAAGACCGCGCCGTCCTTGAGCAGCGCGAATTCCCGCGCGCCGAGCATGCCGCGCGTCGCGTCTGTGACCGCCATGTGGAGCGAGATGACGTCCGCCGTCGCGAGCAGTTCGTCCAGCGAAACGCGCCGAATGCCGAGGGCGTGGGCGTCATCGTCCGACAGGAACGGGTCGTAGGCGATCAACGTCGCGCCGAAAGCGTTGAACCGCTCCGCCGCCACCCGTCCGACCCGGCCCGCGCCGATCAACCCAACGACGCTCTCGCCGAGCAACCCGGCGTTGCGCCGCCCCGGCTCCGCCCAGAGGTCGCCGGACTTTAGCCGACGGTCGAATTCCACCAGTCGCCGCACGCCGATCAGTGACGCGCCGAGCACCCACTCGACGACTGCCTCGGTCGTGGCGTCGGATGCGTCAATCACCGTGACGCTCGCAGCCTCCCACATCGCGCGCGCCGGGACGTGCCCGGAATGCCACCAGTGAGAGATGGCGATAGCGCGCACCGTGCCGACGGCGTTGAGGACATCGGTCGTGATCTCCGTCGCGCCGATGCCATTGAGCGAAAGGATGCCATCCACACCCGCGAGTTCGCGCATCATTTCGTCCGGCGTGTACGGCTCCGCCCGCGTGCCGCCGGTCGTAACTGTCGCAAACTCTCGCAGGCGCGCCTCGTTCTCGGCATCCATATACAGACCGTACCAGTCGCTCGCCCGATGGATGTAGATGTGCGGTTTCCGCATCGGTTCCTCCCCGCGCCACGTCAATGCGACGTATGATGATTGTGACATGACCGATGACCCGAACGCCAGCGCAAGGAGTATGCAGCATGAGTGACCCAATTATCCTCAACGGCGCGCGAATTCTCGTGACCGGTGCGTCCACCGGCGTCGGACGGGCGACGGCGGAACGACTCGTCCAGGAGGGGGCGTCCGTTGTAGCGACGGTACGCAAAGAAGAGGACGGCGCGCTACTGCGCGCGGCGGGGTGCGAGGTCGCGCTGCTCGACGTGACTGATCACGCGGCGGGTGCGGCGCTGATCGAGCGGGTCGGGCCGCTCGATGCACTGATTAACAATGCGGCGTATTCGTACCGCAGTTCGTTCGAGCATGGTGACGACGACGAGATTCGGAAGATGTTCGATGTCAACTTCTTCGCGGCGTGCGCGCTTGCGCGTGCCGCCTTGCCCGCGATGCGCGAGCGGCGGAAGGGCGCGATCGTCAATGTGTCGTCCGTTTCGGGGCGGGTCGCGGTGGCGCTGAATGGCTACTACCCCGCGACGAAATTCGCGCTGGAAGCCGTCTCGGAATCACTGGCGTACGAAGTGCGCCCGTTCAACATCCGTGTCGCCATCGTCGAACCGGGCGGCATCAAGACGGCCTTTATCCCGAACATGCACCTGGAGTCGCACACTTACAACGACCGGGGCAACCCGTATGCGGACCTCGCAGACCGGCTGCGACCAACCGCGCCGGGCGGCTCCGAGCCGTCAGTCGTCGCGGATGCGATCGTCCGCGCTCTGACTGCGCCCGCACCAGGAACGCTGCGCTGGCCCGCCACGCCCGATGCGGTGCAGGGCCTCCACGCGCGTGACACGATGGATGACGACGCCTTCATGGCGATGCAGGCGGAGCGTGCCGGCATCGCGTGGTGATGGGGAACGCCCCCACCCTCAGCCCCTCCCCCGTGTGCGGGAGAGGGAGCTTGCTGCGTCTTCGGCATCCTTTACCTTTTAAGCATTGCTCGAAACGTAGAGGAGAGGCCGGGAGTGGGGGCGTTCCCTCATCCGTCCGTCCATACCCAATCGCTGATTTCGGGCGGGTCCTCGAAGTGCTCGCGTGAGTAGGCGACGGCTTTGGCGAGCAGGGTGTCGCACGTCTGGATGAGCGCCGGGGCGCGGTTGAAGATGCGCGTCGTGCGTCGCAGTGCCTCGGCTGCGAGATGATACCGGCTCATGCCGTTGAGCACGACCATGTCGAACGGTGTCGTCGTCGTACCCTGCTCCTGGAAGCCGCGCACATGGAAGCGGTCGGCGTTTGCCCGCCCGTGAACGAGTTCGTGGATCGCGCGCTGATAGCCGTGGAAGGCGAAGATGACGGGCTGGTCTGCGGTGAACAATTCCTCGAACCCCGTGTGGCTCATACCGTGCGGATGCACCTCGGTCGGGAAGAGCGCCATCAGATCCACGACGTTCACCACGCGCACCTTCATCTCCGGGATATTTTGGCGCAGCCACCCGACCGCCGCAATTGTTTCCAGCGTCGGGATGTCGCCCGCGCAGGCCATCACGACATCCGGCTCGCCGCCCTCATCGTTTGACGCCCACTGCCAGGCGGACGCACCCCGCGCGCAGTGGGTGATTGCTGATTCCATATCCAGCCATTGCAGTTGCGGCTGCTTGTCCTGGACGATCAGGTTCACGTAGTCACGGCTGCGGAAGCAGTGATCCGCCGTCGCCAGCAGGCAGTTGGCGTCCGGGGGTAGGTAGATGCGCGCCACCGTGCCGCGCTTGGAAAGCATGACATCAATCAGACCCGGCCCCTGGTGGCTGAAGCCGTTGTGGTCGTTGCGCCAACACGTAGACGACAGGAGGATGTTGAGCGAGGCAATCGGCTCGCGCCATGGCAATTTGCGCCCCTCTTCGAGCCACTTCGAGTGCTGCACGATCATCGAGGCGGCGATCATCGCGAACGCCTCGTAACTGGCAAACAGCCCATGCCGCCCCGTCAGCGTGTACCCTTCGAGCCATCCCTCGCAGAGATGCTCGCTCAATAC
>JBBSFO010000082.1:0-12188 GCA_038238655.1 Thermomicrobiales bacterium
GCAGATCGTCGTGAAAAGGACACGGTTGAAGAGCGGGATGATGATGCTGAACCGGGGCACCGGTGTTGCAGGCATGCGGACGCTTCTTTCCCTCGGGGCCGCAGTGATCGGCGCGAACCCGTGTGTAGTATCGTCTGGCCTGCTCCCTGTCAAGTGCATGGGCCGGAGCCGACACGTGTAGCATAGCGTCGCTTTGAGAGCGAATCAGCAAAATTTTACAATAGATCAACAGTTGCGCCCATAGACCGTCTTTGCACGGTATGCTGTCCCACGGACGAATGCATGCACCCGCACGCTGTCAATAGTGTGGACCATTGCATGGCAATACTTCGGAGATTAGGGGAAAGATTGGTCGAACTGATTCCGCCCTATGGCGGCACGCTGGTTGATCTGCGGGTGAATGACACGCACGAGCGCGACGAATGGATCGCACGCGCACAAACGCTCCCCGCACTGCAACTCTCGCCTCGCGCGCTCTGCGATCTCGAATTGCTGGCGACGGGCGCATTCTCGCCCCTTTGCCGCTTTATGGGCGAGGCGGATTACCGGCGCGTGCTCGCCGAGATGCGCCTGGCGGACGGCACGCTTTTCCCGATGCCGATCACCCTGCCCGTCGGTAATGACCGGCAGATTGAGATCGGGGATTGGATCGCACTGCGCACGCCCCGTAACGATCTCGTCGCGGTGATGGCGGTCGAGGAGAAGTACCGGTGGGACGCCGCGACCGAGGCGCGCCACGTCTTCGGGACGAACAACGCACGTCATCCACTTGTCGCGGAGATGGCGACATGGGGGCCGTGGTACCTGAGCGGCGACCTGAAGGTGCTGAATCTGCCCACGCATGCCAGTTTCCGCAGCCTGCGCCGGACGCCCGCCGAGGTGCGCGCGCAGCTGGCGGCGATGGGCAACCCGAACGTCGTCGCCTTCCAAACGCGCAACCCGATCCACCGCGCCCACGAGGAACTAACGAAGCGCGCGATGGCGGCGATTGACGGCTCCCTGCTCATCCACCCGGTCGTCGGGCTGACGAAACCGGGCGACGTGGATTACTACACGCGTGTCCGCTGCTACGCGACGCTGGTGGAGCGGTATTACGAGCCGAACCGCACGCTGCTCAGTCTCCTGCCTCTGGCGATGCGGATGGGTGGCCCGCGCGAGGCGGTCTGGCACGCGATCATCCGGCGCAACCACGGCGCGAATCATTTCATTGTCGGGCGCGATCATGCCGGGCCAGGCAATGACGCGACGGGGAAGCCCTTCTATGGACCGTATGACGCGCAGCAATTGGTGATGGAGTACGCGCAGGAGATCGGCGTGCGGGCTGTACCTTTCCACGAGATGGTCTATCTACCCGACGAAGACCGGTACGAGGAAGCGGAACGCGCGCAGGGCACCCGCCAACTCGCCATCTCCGGCACACAGGTGCGCGACGAGTTCCTGGCGACGGGGGAGCCGCTACCGGCATGGTTCACGCGGCCGGAGGTCGCCGCGATCCTCGCGGAAGTCTCCGTGCCGCGCCACAAGCAAGGGGTCTGTGTCTGGCTGACCGGGCTGAGTGGCGCGGGCAAGTCCACCATCGCCGATCTACTCACCGTGCTCCTGATGGAGCGCGGGCGGCAAGTAACGCTGCTCGATGGCGACGTGGTGCGTACCAACCTTTCCAAGGGGCTCGGCTTCAGCAAGGAAGACCGGGACACGAACATTCTGCGCATCGGCTTCGTCGCGTCGGAAGTCGCCCGGCACCACGGCGCAGTGATCTGCGCCGCGATCAGTCCATACGAAGAGACCCGTAATCAGGTTCGCGCACTATTCGGCGCGGACCAGTTCATCATCGTGCATGTGGACGCACCGGTGGCGGTCTGCGAGTCACGGGATACCAAAGGGCTGTACGCGAAGGCGCGGCGCGGCGAACTGACTGGGTTCACCGGCGTGAATGATCCTTATGAGCCGCCACTGAACGCCGACGTTGTCTGCCACACAGGCGGCGTGGAGACACCGGAGGAGAGCGCGGCGAAAATCCTCGATCTGCTCCTCCAGCGCGGCTTCGTCCGCGCCACGATTGGTCTGTGAAGCGATACTCTCTGCGTCGCTCGCCCCAGCAGGTGACGGAGCGGCACGAAACGTGTAGTGTGTGCGTCGGAAGAAACGGCGATGCGGACGCTCGACACGGCATCCGCGTGACACACGAACTGAGTGATTGCCATGACTGCATCCATTCCGCGCATCCTGATCGTCACTGGCGAACCGGTCGGCCCGCTGATGGGTGAAACGGCGATCCGAGCGTGGGAACTCGCCACCGTGCTCGCACGAGAGTTCCGCACCACGCTCGCCGCGCCCGTGCCCATCCCGCCGGACGGCCCCGGTTTCTTTATTGCCGCCATCCCGCCCGCAAGCGAAGGATACGCGGCGCTAACCGAATTGATCCGCGCACACGACGTGATCGTCGCGCAGACGCTCCCCCTCCCCGCCCTGCCCGCCGAGGAGATGGCGACGAAGTACCTCGTCGTGGACCTTTGTCGTCCATGGATCGTCGAGCATCTGGAAGCCCACCATGCGCGTGAGCCGGTGGGCGAGCAAAGCTGGCTGGCGCGCGATCTCATCGCCATCAATGGCTTACTCGCGGCGGGCGACTTTTTTCTCTGCCCGGCCGAAACACAACGCGCCTTCTGGCTCGGTGCACTCGCCCACACGGGGCGGCTGACCGAAACGGTCTACGCCCGCGCGCCGGACGGACGGGGGCTGATTGATATCGTTCCCTACGGCATCCCCGCACTGCCGCCACCGAAACGGGCGAAGACGCTGAAGGGCGTCATACCGGGCATTGGCCCGAACGACTTTGTTGCGCTCTGGGGGGGCGGATTGTGGCATGGCCTCGATCCGCTCGCCCTCATCCACGCAACCGCCCGGTTGCGCGACGTGGACTACCCGATCCGCACCGTCATGCTCGACACCCCCCTCCCCGCCGTCCCGGACGGCGCACCCGCACCCCCATCTCTCCGCGATGCGGCCCGCCAGCGCAGCGACGAACTGGAACTGACGGGCACGCACGTCTTCTTCCCGGAAGGTCCCGTCCCCTTTGCCGAACGGGCGGACTATCTGCTGGAGGCGGACGCGGGCGTCAGCCTCCAGCAGCCTTCGCTTGAAGCACGCTTTGCCTTCCGCACACCTGTCCTCGACGCGCTCTGGGCGGGAATCGTACCCGTTGCCAGCGACGGCGACGCGATGGCAGACCTCCTCCGCTCCTACGACGCGGGGCGCGTCGTGCCGCCGGGGGACGATGCCGCGCTCGCGGTGACGCTGGCGAACCTGATTGATAATCCCTATGACCGGCGGCTCCTCGCCGCACGCGGGCACGCACTGGGACAATCGTTCGTGTGGGAAACCATCGCGCAGCCGCTCGTCGCATTCTGCCGCGCGCCGATCAAGGGAGCGCGCGTCGCCGGGTTCATCGCCGCCGACTTGCAGGAACGCGTCAATGAACTGGAGCGCACCCTCTTCCAAACGAGCACGTATGCCGAGCGGCTGGAGCGCCAACTCGCCGAGCGGGGTGGCCCAAATCTCGCCGGCACGCCGACGGAACGCAGCAGCCCCCGCATTCGTTTCCGCCGGACAATGAACGATTTCCTGCATGGCCGCAACGACCCCAGCAGTGAACCGCCGCCGGATGAGAAGTAGTCGGTGATCAGTAGTCAGAGAGCGCGCTCTTCTGTCTACTGACTTCTGACTTCTGCCTACTTCCCACAAATTGACAGGAATCGCCCGGCGTTCTATACTCCGTCCTCGCGAGATGCGACGTGGCGCGTTCGTCTAGCGGCCTAGGACGCCACCCTCTCAAGGTGGAGATCACGGGTTCGAATCCCGTACGCGCTACCATTTTCGCACCCCAACGGTCTCAAAGTGGGATCATGATCGTGCGACGTGCCAGCTTTGGCGGGCCAGTCATGCCGCGTGGTCTCACCCTTTACAGCCTGATGATGTCCACCCTATAGTGCCGTCATGCTGCGCTTCGCCGTCCTTTTGTCAGCATCGTGTTCAGAACGAGGTCGTACGATCTGCCAAAATGGGACGCAGAAAAAAATGTGCGAGCGCAGCGGTGGCAGGGAATAAGAATCGCGGCAGAGTGGGCAACATGAAGGGGCAAACGATGCGACAAAGAATTGGGACAACCTGTGCGGTGATCGGCATGCTGCTTTTTGGCATCGCAGCCTATGGGGCGGGCACGCATCATGCGTTTTCGCCCGTGTCACTGGCCGCCGCCGATGACTGTCAGACATTTTCCCAGACGGGCAAGATGGTCTGCGGCGAATTTCTGAAGTATTGGCAGGATCACGGTGGCCTCGCGCAGCAGGGCTACCCCCTCTCGGATGTCTTCGACGAAAAGAGCGAGACGGACGGGATCACCCACAAGGTGCAGTATTTCGAGCGGGCGGTCTTCGAGATGCATCCGGAAAACCAGCCACCGAACACCGTCTTGCTGGGTCTGCTTGGCAGCCAGAAGTATGCGGCGAGATACGCGAGCGGGGCTCCGGGCACATCGCAACCCGTCGCCCCGATGCCGCCTCCAGCCGTGGCGCCCACGTCCGCACCGACTGCCACGATCCCGGCCCCGACCGCGACAACATCCGCCGTGACGTTCCTGAGTGTCCAGGGTAACGTCGCTGGCGGCGCGGCTTCGGCGGCGATCAAAGGTCCGCCGTCCGCACAATGCGCGATCACATTCACGACACCGGCAGGTGTGGTGAGCACGGCGAGCGGCCTCGGCCCGAAGATAACAACCACATCGGGATTGACGGTCTGGAACTGGACAATAGACAGCAATACCCGAAATGGCACGGGAACGCTCCTGGTGCAATGCACCGGGGGCGTGTCGGGAACCGCGAGCATCAGGATCGGGTGAGTGGCCAAACGCGTGGCGGAGCAGCCCATCCGGTACGTGTCCCCGACAGGCCCGTGTCCTGTCTCGGATGAGCCGCTCCGATAATGATTCTCGCCCTGCGGCGATTCGGTTCCCTTTTTGGCATGTCGTTCATTATCGGACCGATGACGTACGTTCGTCCGCCCGAGTGGATCAGAAAATATGGATAAATGGCGCGAGCGCTACGATGGAGGCGAGTGGCAGTTCGCGCCCGATGCGCGGAATCAGCGGCATGAAACGCGGTACGCGTCCAGGCTGAGGCGCTTGAAAAGACTGTTGAAGTTCAGCGCGTTTGCCTGACCGCAGAATGCGTCCGGCGCGCGGTTGTACTCGATCTCGAAGACGGGTTTACCCGCCGCGACGAATGGCGCGTATAGATCGCACTCGTTGTACTCGAAGCACTGTTCCACCACCGCGCCATCGAAGCGATCCAGGAGTTGGCTCACCTGGTCACCGTCGTTCTTCAAGAAGACGGCGAGGCCGCGTAGGTGCGCTTCCTGTGCCACCCAGCGATTGAAGGCGAGTTGGTCCCGCGCGGCGAGCGGGAAGCCTGTGTCGTTGCTGTATCCGTCCATATTGTCCGGGTCTACGCCGTCGCATCCCCGCTGTACCGCGAGATCGAGACGCGACTGGAGGATCGGGCCGAGTAGATCCAATCGCCGGATGTCCAGCCACTGTTCGTCCGCAAATCCTTCGATCGGCTTGCCGCGCACGTCTGCGGAAAACTGGCCGCTATCCGGGCGATACGGCTCGTAACTGCCCGCGCTGAAGTAGCAAACGACGTTCCGCCCGCTCGCGTGCAGCGCGGCAATAGTGTCGGCGTTAGTGGTGAAGAGATCAATGTCATAGATCTGCGCGTCAACCGACGAATCAACGGGCAGTGAGGCATATTGAATCTGCCAGGAACTGACGACCGCAGGCTGCCACGGCAATGCTGCCACACGGGTCGCCGGTGTCGCGGATTGACTCCGCACCGTTCCGGGCGCGGTCGGGCCGCAGGCGACGACGAACAAGATCGCGCACATGAGTATCGGCACTACGCGCTGACGCATGAACCCCCCGTGCGCGTGAAAACGAGTCGTAATTAGTACGCATCGCAGAAGCGAATGTCCCGGCCACGAGCATACGCAATCCACAATGAACGGCGGATGAATATCAGGGTAACCGCACCCACTCAGCCGTGGAGACCGAGCCGACATCAAGCAGTTATTCAACAAAAGCGGCTCCTGCTATAATAAGTCTGGCGTCTGCGTTGCTGTATTGCAATACCCTTTAATAAGGAGTCTCGGATGACAAGTCTTATTACACGAGCGGGTCAGTTCGTGAAACAACCCACAGGATACCGGGCGTTCATACCCGCGCCACTGCCACCGGAGCCGCCGGTAGCCTTCGGGCCTTCGCTGATAACGCTACTTTCGGCAGCGGATCAGGCGATCGGTCGCCTTGATGGTGTTTCGAAAACACTGCTGAACCCCGAACTTTTCGTCGCAATGTACGTCCGACGGGAAGCCGTTCTCAGCTCGCAAATCGAGGGAACGCAAAGCTCCTTGGACGATATTCTCACCTACGAACTTGATCCGAACGTGCGAAATCTTCCCGACGATGTTGAGGAGGTTGTTAACTACGTTCGAGCAATGACTTATGGCCTTGATCGCCTCACAACGTTCCCCCTTTCTTTGCGTTTGATTCGGGAGATTCATTCCGAACTCCTGACAGGTGTACGCGGCGCAGACAAGTCCCCCGGCGAATTTCGCACATCCCAAAATTGGATAGGCGGGGCAAACGCTTCACTTGCCCAGGCGAGTTTCGTTCCTCCGCCGCCCGACGAGATGCGAACTGCTCTTGATAACTTTGAATCGTTTCTACACGACGACAGCCTGCCCGCTCTTATCCAATGTGGATTGGCTCATGCACAGTTCGAGACGATTCATCCCTTTCTCGATGGCAATGGGCGTGTTGGACGGCTGCTTATCACGTTCCTTCTCTGTCATCGAGAAGTTCTCCACCGACCGCTCCTCTACATCAGCTATTACCTGAAGCGGAATCGTGCGGAATACTATGATCGGCTCACTGCCATCCGCGAGCAAGGACACTGGGAAGGGTGGCTCCAGTTCTTTCTTCGGGGCGTTATCGAGACCGCAAACGAAGCGACACATACCGCAGGTCGGATCGTTGACCTTCGGGAAGCGCATCGCATACTCATTCAAGAAAATGAACTCGGCACGAATACCCTCCGTTTACTTGACTTCCTGTTTCAGCGACCTGTAATTAATGTTAATGCGGTGAAGGATCGTTTGGGAATTTCTTTTCCGACAGCGAACAAACTCGTGAGACAACTCGAATCGCTCGGCATCATTATGGAGCTTACTGGCGGTCAGCGGGGACGCGCTTTCCGATATACTCCATATCTGGACCTTTTTACCGATCCTCTGCCGTCTGATGATCGAGATGTTCCCGTGCAGGCGACAGAAAGCGCCGGGGCGTTCGGTGAACGTCCGCCAGACCCTCTCGTAAAGATGAATCTACGGTCAACAAGTAACGAGTAGCGAGACGGCACTGACTCTCTCGCTACTCATTGCTCTCCGATATCGTGCCGCCCCAGGCAAAACTCAACACGACAATCGTGAGGACCACAACAAACAGGAGCGTCGCCGGGCTGATGCCGAAAATCAGCAGCGTACCGACGATGATGACGAAGAGCGGGATCGTCACCAACTCCCGTTGCAGGAACCAGGAAAGGTTCGGATGTTTCTGCGGGTCGTGGTCGGTGGCGGGATCGGTCGGTCGTTGTGGGATCACGCGGCTATTCCTTTTGCTGGATACTGATGATCGTCGGAAAGCAAATCGCAACATATGCGCCATGTGCGCGTCATCGCCCTGCATGACACTCGATGGTCGGAGTCGGAGTCGGGCGGCACCGCCACTCTGGAATGATACGATAGATCATGCCCCGCGACGATGGGGGCGATGAAAGGAATAGGGGAAATGGGCATGAACGAGCCAGCGATGAATCTGACGGTCTACGGTGCGCCGTGGTGCCCCGACTGTCGCCGCGCCAAGCAGTTTCTCGGCGAGCATCGCGTCGCGTATCAGTGGGTGGACGTGGACACCGATCCGGAAGGCGTGCGCCGCATCGAGGAGTTGAACGACGGCAAGCACAGCATCCCCGTCATCCTGTTCGACGATTCAAGCATTCTCGTTGAGCCGACGAACGCCGAACTGGCCACGAAACTCGGCCTGCAAACCCAGGCGACGCAGCGCTTCTACGATCTCGTCGTCGTCGGTGGCGGCCCGGCCGGGATCACCGCTGCGATCTACGCCGCGCGAGAGGGCATCTCGACGCTTGTTGTGGAGCGATCCAGCCTCGGCGGGCAGGCGGCGATCACCGAACGCCTCGACAACTACCCCGGCTTCCCGGACGGCGTGACGGGCGAGGAATTCCGCACTCGCCTCGTCGCCCATGCGGAGCGGTTCGGCGTCGAACTCCTTTCCGCGCAGGAAGTGACCGGCATCGGCATGGATGGCCCCTATCGCTCCATCACGCTGGCGGACGGCACAACGCTGACCGCGAACGCCGTCCTCCTCGCTCCCGGCAGTACCTACCGGCGACTCGATGTACCGGGCGAGGCGGATTACCTCGGTGCGGGCATCCATTTCTGCGCGACATGCGACGGCCCGTTCTACCGCGATCAGGAGGTCATCGTGATCGGCAGCGGCAACAGCGCGGGGGAGGAATCGCTCTTCCTGACGCGATTTGCCAGCCATGTCACGATCCTCGTACGGGGTGAGGGACTACGCGCCAGCGCCGTCGTCCGGGCAAAAGTCGCGGAGTGCGACAAAATCACCGTACGGCCCTTCACTGTCGTCGAGGGGTTCGAGGGCGCACACAGCCATCTCACCGCCGTCCGCGTCCGCGACACCGCCTCGGGCGCAACCGAAACACTGCACCCGGCGGGGGTCTTCGTCTTCATCGGCTTGCGACCCAATACGCCCTTCCTCCGAGGTGTCGTCACGCTCGATGAACATGGCTTCATCGTCACCGACGCGGGCTTGCAGACGGACATGCCCGGCCTCTTCGCGGCAGGAGATGCCCGCGTCGGCAGTACAAAGCAAGTCGCATCGGCAGCGGGCGAAGGAGCAGCAGCCGCGCTTGCCATCCGTACCTATCTCCAACAATTCGGCGAACAGGGTCGGGCGATGCATGAGACGACCGAAATGACCGCCGCCGACTGATTTTTCCCAATCCACTGGCCCCTTCCAAACGTAGAAGGGGCTTTTTTCGCTCCCTTTCCCGAGAAGGAAGTCGGAGATTCAGCGTTCTTCAGCACTCCTCCGCGCGCAGAGGGTATCACTCCCGATTTGCTAGCATATGCAGGCGTGGCATCTATCTTGCATGAAAACCACACAATGCATCAACGCTGCTACCACGTCGAAGACCTGATTTGGCATGGTAGCGCGCAATGCAATGAACCGATGAGTGCAGACAAGACGTACTACGAGTGATTGGTATCGGGAGGCCGGCGTTAGCGATACGACGCTTCGCTCGACGTATGTGAAGTTTCCCGAAGATACTACGATCATAGTGGATTGCAGTAGCAATTGGGGATTGATCACAACCCGATAACGACACGATGCACGCTCAGGAGGATTTCCATGCCACGAACAGCGAAGAATGCCACTGCGGCGGTTGGACCGTCCATCTCTGCCCGTGCCGTCGAGCGCACGCTCGAGGTAGTCGGCGGCAAGTGGACGGTTCAGATCCTTCGCGACCTTTTCGAGGGGACGCGTCGCTTCGGTCAATTGCAGACGTCGCTCGGCGGTGTCAGCCCAAAAATGTTGATCGCGCGCCTGCGCGAACTCGAGGAGCGCGGTCTCGTCACGCGGACGCTGTATCCGGAGATCCCACCGCGTGTTGAGTACAGCCTGACGGATGACGGACGCACCCTCCGACCAATGATTGACGCGATGGCCGACTGGGGCCGGACGCATGGTGAACATGTCGGCTTCGATCGCGCCCAGCGCGCTGCGCGCGAAACGACCATCATCGAATCACCTGCCGGACGGGTAAACGGTCGCTCTGCCGCAGCATCCTAAACTGAGGACTGAGTGAAAACGCTCAGTCCTCGGGTATATCGCCTCGTTTCCACATCGAACCCCAAGCAGGCAACCATCGAATGCTCGCAGCGCACCTCTTCGCTCAGTCCTTCTCTGTGAGTGGCAGCGAGAAGGTGAATGTGCTTCCCACGCCTTCGACGCTTTCGGCGCGAATCGTGCCGCCATGCCGGGCGACGATTTCCCGGCAGATATAGAGGCCCAGGCCCATCCCGCCGGAGCGCGTCATCCCGGCGCGCGGCGCGCGGTAGAAACGATCGAAGAGATACGGCATCTCGTCTGGCGCGATGCCGACACCCCGGTCGTGAACGGAGACGAGCGCCGCGCCATCTTCCGCCCAGACGCGCAGATCCACGTCGCTGCCTTCCGGCGAATACGTAACGGCGTTCGCTATGAGATTGATGAGCACCTGCTCGATTCGCGCCGTGTCCCCATTCACCTCGATTCCCGATTCGGCGACGAGCGAGAGGTGATGCGAATCACTGGAGACGCGCATGTTGTTGACGACCTCGCCCGCGAGCGCGGCGAGGTCGAACGACTCGATATTCAGTTGCAAACGCCCCGCCTCGATGCGCGAAACATCGAGCATCTCATTGACGAGACCGGCGAGTCGCTCTGTCTGCTTGCGGATCACGCCGAGCGACCGGCGGTCGCTTTCGCGCCCGACTTGCGCGCTCAACCGCCGATCCAGCAGTTCCGCGTATCCCTTGATCGCGGTCAGTGGGGTGCGGAGTTCGTGCGCGGCGATCGAGATGAACTCGTCCTTCATCTGGTCGAGTTGCTTCATCTCGGTGATGTCCCGGAAGACGGCGACCGCCCCGGTGATCGCGCCGCTCCCAGCCCGCACGGGCGCACTCGAGCAGATCAGGAAGCGGTCGTCTCCCGTATCCGCGTGGCGCACGATCAGTACCTGCTCCGTCACCGTTTCACCCCGCACCGCGCGGCCGAGCGGCAGGTCGCTGGGTGGCACCGACGTGCCGTCGGGATTGCGCAACTCCTGCACGGTCAATTGCGCTTCAAGGTCCAAGGAGACAGCCGATTGCGTTCGCCCCGTCAATCGGCGGGAGGCGGCGTTTTCGAGCACGACCCGGCCCTCGGCATCCGTCACCATCACGCCGTCTGCGATAGAAGCGATCACCGTCTCCAGTTCACTGGCACGCTGGGCCGCGTCCCACGCCAGATCTTCGATCCGGTGCCGCGTTTCCACGCGCTCCGTGACATCGGCAACGACGGCGAGGATGCCCGTGACTGCCGCGCCGGATTCCCGGAGAGGCACGATGCTCGTGTCGAAGTAGCCCGTGCCCCGTGCGAAACCGTCATACGCAAATTCCTGCAAGACAAGGGTTTCATTACGTTCCAGCGCCTGGCCAACAAGCCCGATCACGCCCCCGCCCTCCGTGTCTGGGAGGAAGTCGCGTATCCCACGCCCGGCGATTCCCACATCGCGCCATGCCCCATCCAGTAACTGGAGGAACTGATCGTTCGCCATGCGCACCGTGCGATCCGCGTCGGTGGCGAAGGCTGCGATGCCGACCGGCGCGCTTTCGATCACGGTTTGCACGAACCGGCGTCGCTCGTCAATTTCCCGCAGCAGTTGCTCGCGCTGCTGCTCGGCGGCCGTCCGCTCGGTGATGTCCTGGACAATCGAGACGAAGACGGGCGGGTTTTCCCCGACCGAGAGTTGCATGCGCGCCTCCACGGGGTAGCGTGAGCCATCCTTTCGTCGGTGTATCGTCTCAAAAACGATCTCGTCCCGCTCACCCATGTGGAGCGGGGCAATGATCGCCGCGAATGATTCGGCAGTCATCGTGGGCCGGATGTCGAGCGGGGTCATGTGGGCGAGTTCTTCCATCGTGTAGCCGAGATTCCGCAGCGCGCCCACATTGACTTGCAGATAGCGCAGCGAGACGGCATCGTAGACGTAGATCTCGTTTGACGAGGCATCGAGGATACGCCCGAGGCGTGTCGTCAGTTCCTCTGCTCGTTTGCGCTCCGTGATGTCGCTGAAGATGACCACCGCGCTCGTGATTGCGCCCGTCGCGCTCGTGATCGGCGCGCTACTCATCAGGATATTTCGCTCGCCACGCTGCGTGCGGCTGACAAACTCGTAGCCGGAAACCCTTTCACCCTGCAAGGCCCGCGGGAGCGGCAAATCGTCGAA
>JBBSFO010000083.1:0-12187 GCA_038238655.1 Thermomicrobiales bacterium
ATAAAACTTTGTTCCCTTTCTTTTCCCTCTTGGCGTTCTTGGCGTCTTGTATGTTGGGCGTTCTCCCGCTCTTCGCCTGATCGCGGGGCGACCGACCATCGTCCGTACTGCGTTCCTGCTCCCCCTTCCGGGCGCCCTCTGGGCAGTATGGGGAAGGGGGTTAGGGGATTAGGGCGAATACAGCATCGTGGCGGTTCAGAACGTATTTCTTAGACCGGCCAGAGGTTCATTTCTTGCGTCCAGACATGAGCGGGCTGGGCGAGGAGGTACGCGATGGCGTCCGCGACATCGTCGGGCTGGAGAAAGGCTTTATCTGGTTGCCCCTGCTTTTCCGCGACGGTACGACCGCCGAAGTCGGTGAGGATGCTCCCCGGTGAAAGGTAGCAACAGCGGATACCATCCGCCTTGACCTCCTCGGCGAGTGCAAGTAAAAAGCCGCGCAGCCCCCACTTCGCCGCGCAGTACGACGAAAGGTTCGCGTAGCCGGCATACGCCGCGCCCGAGCCGATGGCGACGACCCGCGCCTCACCCGCCGCCTTGAGCGCAGGCAAAGCGGCCTGGGTGACAAGAAACGGGCCGGTGAGCATCGTCGCGATGGACGCGTGCCAGTCCGCAATCGGATAGGTCTCGACCGGGCCATGCACGCCGACCCCGGCGTTGAGGACCAAGGCATCCAGGCCGCCGAGCGCAGTAAGTACCTCATCCACCGCGCTTCGCACCTGTGCCGCATCCCCAGTATCCGCGATGACGGCCATTGCCGTGCCGCCCGCTGCCGTCACCGCCCGCACAGTCTCGTCGAGTTCGTCGCGCGACCGCGCCAGCACCGCGACCGCCGCACCATCGCGCGCGAGGCGAAGCGCCGCCGCCCGCCCGACACCCCGACTGCCCCCTGTAATCAACACCCGCGTTTTTGCGCTCATCCCACGTGCCCTCCGTATGTACCCAATCTATGTTTCGCAGTGTTACCTCACCGATCAGTGTACACGGATCACGTAGGCGGAATCGAACCGATCGTGAGAAGATAATGGCGGTATGGCAGCGACTGCCATAGCATTGCTCGAAACCGTACGACGAGGTACCTCTGGACGGCATGGGGGAGGGCAGCCCTTACGTCAGTGCGTCCAGCCGTGCCCGGAGGCCCGCTGCAGTCCACTCCACCCAGCGCGCGACGAGGTCGGTGTGTCGTTGGCGGCGTTCGTGCATCGTCCGGGCGATGGCAGCAGCGATGGCGGTCTGTTCCGCGACCCAGGCGTCGTCCGTGACAAAGGCGCGACACTGCTCTTTGAACGACTCAATTGCCGTGTCCGACCGCATCGCCTGATCGGCGAGGGCATGGGCGCGCGCGGTCGCGATCGCTTCCAGATGGGCGCGCAGGATGTCCGCATGCACATCGTGGTCGTGGATGTCGCCGACGATCTCCTGAAATTCCTTTACTAATTCGATGCAGGCAGCGGCATCCGGGCCGAGCGCGTCGCCGAAGAGTTCAAGCGAATAACGGAGCCGTTTGGCAGCAATCCGCATGTCGTGCAACTCAGTGACATTCGTCGGATCGGCGAGCGCGGGTGCGAACGCGAAAAATTCATTAGTGCGGGCAGCGACGATCTTCCGCGCGTTGACACGGACGCTTCTCTTCGATTTCAGGCCATGAATAATGCGCGCGCGGGCCATGCGTTCTCCTACTGATGGGGGTGCGCAGCCACGGCACGGAACCGCTTCGCGTAATTGGCGATCACCAGATCATCGAGGGCGCGCAACATCGTCGCACGGTGCGCCTCTCGCTCCGCCGCAACCCGGCTGATGAAACCGGCAATGGCGGCCTGTTCGTCCGATGGCACCGTCGCCATGTACGCCGTCATCCGCTCGAGCAGCACATCGCTGTCCCGCACGCCGCCGAGGGCGTCGGTCAGCGACTTCGTCTCCTTCGCGACTCGCACGAATTCCTTGCCCCGATAGCAAACGGCGAAGGCTTCCAATGCCGCCCGTAGCCGCCGCGACGCGACGCGCATGTCGTGCAGTTCTTCGGGATCGGTTCCGGCTCTCGTGCCCGCTTCATGCGCCATCGTCGCATCGAGCCGGTCGGTCAGCACCCGCGCTGCGGCATCGCGGAACGCGGTCTTCGGGCCAAACTGCGCATTATCCTTGCTCATCCGTCCATCGTCTCCATTTAGCCACAGAGGCACAGAGGACACAGAGAAGAGACAGAGAAGAAATAGATTCCGTCCTTTCCATTCTTTGTTCCCCCTCTGAGTGCTCTGTGCCTCTGTGGCTAACCGTCTTCCTTCTCCCGAAGCGAGAAGCCGTACTCGCCGCGCAGTGCGGCGAGCAGGGTGCCCTCGCGGATACCGCCACGAGCGACGGTCGCGGCAGTAAGGCCGCAGGTATGGGCGAGCGCGCGGACGATCACCGCACCCGCCGCCATCAAACCAACGCGGGCGACTTCCAGGCCTACCGTCGGCGCGAGAGCGGCGGCGGGCGCGGATTGGAGTGTCGCGAGCGCACCGTCGAGCGCAGCATCGTCGAGGGTTGCGGTGCCTTGTAGTTTGCCGAGCGAGGAGGCGGTGCCGCCTGCCAAAAGAAGCGCGCTGGCGTGAACGGGCCGCAAGGTCTGCAGGGCATCGTCGGCGGCGCGCGTCGCGGCGGCAAGGTCGGCATCGGTCGGCGGGTCATGCTGGATCGTCCGCTCGGTCAGGCGACCGGAGCCAATTGGGACGGAGAACCGCTCGCGAATCGCCCCGTCCACCGCGATGATCCGCTCTGTACTACCGCCGCCGATATCCCCGACCGCAAGCATACCACGCAGCGAGTGGCCGACGGTCGCACCGAGAAAGGTCAGGGACGCCTCAGTTTCGCCGTCAACGACGCGGCAGGCGATACCCGTTGCGCGCTCGATCTTTTCCAGCAGTACATCCCGGTTCGGCGCGTCGCGCACGGCGGCGGTACCGACCATCAGGATCGTCGTCGCACCCGCCGCGCGCGCGTCATGCACGAGCGCAATCGCCCCCTCGGCGGTGCGGGCGATACTCTCCGCCGTCAGCGTGCCGTCCGCACTCGCACCGAGACCGAGGCGGGACATATTCGTCCGGTCGAGGATGGGAGTCAGACCATCGTTCGCACAATCGGCGACGAGCAGACGGACGGTATTCGTCCCGACATCGAGGACGGCGGCGCGCTGCGGCATCGCTCAGTGCACCCCGTTGGCGGTTCCGGCGGTATCGCGCGTGGCGGTTCGCGCCTCATCCGCAACCAGGGCATCTGCAACGGTCCGCAAGTCCACCGGCCCGGTGACGGCGTGCATGGTGACGGTTTCGGCAATACGCTGGAGCCGGTGGAAGTTCGGCGGGAGTGTGCCGCGCAAGTCGTACAGCCCGTAGGAGCGGGTCGCGTCCGCCAGTGCCTCGTAGGCGTCGGAGCGAGCGAGCGGCGTAACCAGGGGTGCGCCTTGGGTCTCACTATTTTTCCAGCGGAGTGCGACAATCATTTCGAGCACACCGTCCGTGGCGATCCCGTCTGCGCCGAACGCATCCGCTGCGTCCACGACATAGCGCGCCTCGATCTCCCGCAACTCGCCCCATGTCTGCCCCTCGTAGCGCGCGCGCTCGTCGTCGGGAAGCATGGCGCGCAGGGCGGGATGCGCGAGCATCGCGGCAGGGCCGAGGCGCAGGAGGCCGGGCAACCCACGCATCTCGACATCCCCAGCGGCGACGCGCACGAGCAGCGAATCCTCCGTGACCCACCGAAATCCGCGCCCAAGGAGCGTGACCGCGAGCGCGCGACGGGCGCTGTCCGGCCCACCGACGAGGGCGATCCCCCGCCCGTCGCGCGTCAAGGCGGAGCCTTTCAGCGTCAGGAACCCGCGCTCAACGAGCGCGAGCGAGAGCATCGCGTCCAGCGCGCGCGTCACCTCGCCCGGATGCGCGCGCAGATCGCCTGTGATTGTCCATACATCGGATCGGATCGTCGTCATCACGCCGGTTTCGCGGCGGAGAATCACCCGACCATCGTCCAGGTCGGCGGTCGCGACCCGCGCCGGCTTGTGCTCGCCGGAGCGTCGCGGCACATCCGTCAGACGAACACTGTCCATCGCTGGCGTGCCTTGAAGAGCGATCAGCGCTTGTTGCGGACCCGTCGCGGCGTGCGGTTCCGCCGTGCGATAGCGCTGCACCAGCCGGGAGATATGCGCGGTCACTGCCGCGTCATTCGAGCGAACGACAAAGGGGACATCGTGAATCGCAAACAGCAGCGTTTGGGCGTCGTCCGGTGCTGCGGTGTCGTCAGGCCAGATGGACATCGTCGCTATCCTCTTCCATTCGCGACGGCAAGCGACACACGATCTTCCCCATCACCCGCGTGCCACGCCGATCAAGCATACCGAGCGCATGTTAGCAGAAAGTATGCATCTTGTGTGTTAACGACGAACGAATACACAAAATGTTGATTTCTCGCATGCACCCCATCATCGCGAATGTGTACACGACCAGATGAAGTACCGATGTCATATACCCATGGAAGGTGTATTGTCCTGCTTCTAGCGGTGAAACCCACTATGCGGTCTTGCACAACTGCCCTCTCTCCCCGTATAGTGTGGGTGATACGGGTAAATTGTGGCGAGGTGACTACGCATAGTCATAAAAGAAGGAAGGTGGGTACCTGTGGGTAAGCGGCTCTCTATTCTCTTGTTCCTGGTCGTGACATTTCTGACAGTCTTCGCATTCACGGCGGGTTCCGGCTCGGCTCAGACGACGGGCACCGGGTCCGCCGGAGCCGGCACCGGTGCCGCTCCGACCGCAACACGGGCAGCAACGGTCGCTGCGACGACTGCTCCGACCGTTGCCCCGACGGTTGCCGTGACTGCGACACGGGCTGCGACGACCGCAGCGACCGTCGCCCCGACGGTTGCCGCGACCGGCACGGGCGGCGCAACGACGACCCTCCCGGCAACCGGCCAGACACGTAGTGGCTCGATGAACGCAGTCATCATTGAAGTGATGATCCTCGCCCTGGCGATCATCGGCACCGGCGTTGCTTTGAAGCGGCGCGCGTCCCGCAGCTAACATCTCTTCACGGCAATGACGAAGCGGCGGGAGTCATCCCCGCCGCTTTTCTTTCTGCCCGCTGTCTGCTGCGTGCTGTCTGCGATCTGTTCGCTACTGCCCCGTCCGTGCGTCTGGCAGGGGCGAGGCGAAGTGCGACCGGTCACGCAGATCGGTGTACACCTTCACGGCGTGGGGAATCGCGAGATGGAGCGAGGACGAACGACCGGCAGTATCCGGCGTCCAGGTCAGGTGCGTCGCGTACGGTAGCGCGTCCGCGCTCGCTTCAGGCACGACGCCGTCCGTGTGGTCGCCGGTCGGCGGCACACCGGCGACGGTGGTGATGTGCGTCATGGCTGTGTCCGGGTCCCAGTAATGGGAAAGGTCCACGCGGTTGTTGAAATCGGCGACGAAAAAGGGCGACAAGTCATGGAGCGCGCCAGTCGCGCAGCGGGAAAGGAAGATGGCAAAGAAATTGGTGGCGGCGTCCGTCCCGGCGTCCGGGCTGGCGATCTCCACGAGTTGCGTCACGACGCCGGGGTGCCGGAATGCCCAGAGCCGCGCCACCAACCCGCCCATGCTGTAGCCAACGAGCGTGACGCGCGGCGCAAGACCGGGGCGATCCGGGCCATACGTGCGCCGTAGAAACGCATAGCCATCATCGAGCGCGGGCAGTTGCTCCGCAATCGTCAGCCGACCGTCGCGGGCAGGCGCACGATACGGGATGCCGTCCGCCGTCAGCCAGCGGCCCCAGTCATTCCACGTCTCTGTCGGATCGGTCGGGCCGGGAGGGCCGCAGGAAAGGTCTGCCCCCGCCATCAGCAGTGCGGGCGGCGTGCCGGGTACGACGAGCCGCAACCAGTCCAGCGATGCCGATGCACCCGAAAAGGTCAGTGTATTGGCGCGCGGGACAAGCGCGCGATTCGCTTCGCCGGGTTGCGGAAAAAGGATTTGCGCGGTCGGCACCGTCAGGCGATAGACGCGGCTACTCGATCCGGCCGACTGCCACACTCCTTGTACCCCGACGCCATTCACTGCGACCGAAACCGTCGGCGGCGTGCCGTCCGTTGGAGCGATCTCCAACGCACTGTCAAACGCGACGCTTATACCAATCAGATCGGCACGGAGGTGGCCCGCATCGTCCGCGAGCGGGCCGTACGCGCGGTCCACCACCACCGAAACGGTTGTCGGGTCGCTCACGGTCGTCGGCCCGATCTGGAAGGTGTCGTCCCCTGCGAACGGCGTATCCGTCACCGTCTCCGGCACTTTCGCCGCGCCGGGAACGGTCAATTGCAGAACAAAGACGAGCGCGGCAAGCCACCGCCCGTATCGCGCGATCGGATGCATTATGCGCATCGTTCCCTACTACTCCCGGACCGCCCCCGATTGCCATCACGTTTTATGGTAACACCGGACAGGCACAGTGTGTGACAACACGGGGAGACCTAACCTCCGGCCCCCTTCCCACGCCGAGGAACGGAAGGGGCCGGGGGGTTAGGTCTCCCATCACCCGATCACGGCAGCCGGACAGCGGAGTCGCTTTCGTCGCCGGAAAGCAGAACAAGGCCATCAGCGGCGAGAGCGCGCGCGAGGCCGAGGAGCCACGCGGCATCAGCTTCGGTGTACCCTTCACGCACCTGTACGCCGAGAAGCGGCAAGGGCAGCGTGTTACCGGGTGGGAGCGCCCCGAGCGCGCGAAGGATGCGACCGCGATACTGGCGGTTGGACCCTTCCCATTTGCCCTGCGACTTCGTCGGGCGGGGCGCGTCGGGCGGCAGGATCGCCCATTCCGGCGCGGCGCGGCACCATTCCCGCACCAGGCAGCGATCGCAGAGCGGGCGGGAACGGCAGATCGTCGCACCGAGATCCATCAGCGACTGATGCCAGTCCGCGCTCCGGCCCGCTGGCACGACAACGCGCGCCAGCGCCCAGATGGCCGCTTCGGACAGCCGATACTCCGGCACCTCTGCGCCGACAAAGAGGCGGTGCAAAAGGCGACGGATATTGACATCCACCATCGCCACCGGGCGGTTGTACGCGAAGGCGGCGACCGCGCCCGCCGTGTACGGCCCAATGCCCGGCAGTGCCTTCAGTTCCGCGACATCGTCCGGGACGCGCCCGCCGTGCGTCGCGACGACCGCTTGCGCGAGTCGCTGGAGATTGATCGCGCGCCGGTTGTAGCCCAGTCCCGACCATGCCTTAATGATCTCGCTCGTCGGTGCCGCCGCGAGCGAGGCAAGGGTCGGGAACTGCTCCAGCCACGCCTCCCACTTCGGGATGACGCGATCCACCTGCGTCTGCTGCAACATCAGTTCAGACACGAGGATCGCATACGGATCGCGCGTCCGCCGCCATGGCAAGTCGCGCCCTTCGCGGGCGTACCAATCGAGGAGCGTTCGCTGGATGATCGGGAGATGCGTCAGATCGGGCGTTGACGACGGCACGGACGAGTCTTCGTTCATAGCACGATTGTACCGCAGAACGCATACGCGCCTTCGACGATCTGAACCACGAAGGATCGAACTACCAAGACATCAAGAAGGGAAAACACAAAAGCCCTCTTCCTTTGTATCTCTTGGTGTTCTTGGTGTCTTGGTGGTTCGATTCTCTTTCTCTCCCTGCGTTCTTTGCAGCTATGCGATCCTCCCCGGTTTCCGTTCCCCGCTTCCGTGTCGTGGAATAGGAGGAGCGAGCGGTACGTTTACTATCGGTGACAAAAATGACACAGCCGCACGGTATACTGTGCATCACAGCGCGCATCCGCCGAATGGAGGGGGGTGATGGCTGTTCGAATGGACATTGAGTCGCTGCCCGAATGGGCGGTGCGAAACAAAGGGCGGCGCGGTATCGTCAAAACCAGGGCAAGATGTCACTCGTTTGTATGATAGATACGCATGATGGATGATCGGTACCAGATTATTGCAACCCCGTAATGACCGTGAGACGTAGATGAAAAGGGGGTCGGCAATGCAACGGCGCAACGAACCCAAACAAGCCAGGCGGCACTGGCGCATCGCCCCCCAACGGGAGCTAGTCGCGCAGCCGAGTCTCTGGCTGACGCTGATCGAATTCGCCCTGATCCTTTTCGTCACCCTCGCGTACTTCCTCACGCGCGGACTCGTGCGGGGGCGGGAGAGCGATGCGGTCGCGTACGCGAACAACGTGGTAAATATCGAGCGTGCATTGCATCTCGCCCCGGAGCGGGCCATCCAGCAAGTCACCCTGCATCACGAATGGCTCCTGCAATTCGCGAACAACTTCTATCTGTATGGACATTTGCCGGTGCTGATCGCGGTCGCGGTCTGGCTCTATTGGTGGCGACCGTGGGCGTATCCGTGGTTCCGCAATGCCTTTCTGATCTCCGCGCTTCTTGGGCTTTCAATCTACGTCCTGCTACCCGTCGCTCCACCCCGCTTCATGCCCGGCTTTGTGGACACAATGGCGCTGTACGGCTTCAATGTGGACGGCTCGGCGGCAGGACCGCTCTACAATCCCTACGCCGCGATGCCGAGCCTGCATGTCGGCTGGTCGCTGCTCGCCGGGATCGCGATGATCGCCGCCGCCCGTTCGTGGTGGCTCAAAGCGGCGGGAATCGCCCTGCCCGTGCTGATGTCGTTCGCCGTCATCATGACCGGGAACCATTATCTTCTCGATGTCGTCGCAGGCGCTGCGGTCGTACTCGTCTCGCTCACCCTTTCCGCCTTCTGGACTTCCTGGCACACTGCACATGCGGGAATCGCCCGTGTCCCGAAGGGGCTACCCTCGACGCTCTGGCGGCGATAAAGAGAGAATGACTGAGGACTGAGGACTGAAAAGAATAGTCGGTGCCCTTTTCTTTCGCCCGGATTGCGCCGCCATCGCGCCGAAGGAAAGGAGTAAGCCCGCCGTAAGAGGCAACGCATATGATAGCGGCGACACGAGGAATGATCGAGGTCGCACGATGATCGAGACCGAAAGCAGGCGCGGTATGGATCGCCGCAACGATGATACAACCATCCCGGTCATGACGGCGGCGGACGTGATGCGTCCGGTGCCAACAATCGCGGCAGACGTCTCATGGCGGGGAGCGGTGCAATTGCTGCTTGGGGACGCGCTTGACGCGGCACCCGTTGTTGATGCGGCGCAGCGCGTGATCGGCATTATCACCCAGACGGACCTTGCCACCCGGACGAGCGGCGTCGAGCGGGCCGAACTGCGCGCGGTGCTCGATGGCGTTGTCACGATTCGCTCGCACCGAACGTTGCTGCGGTGGCACGAATCGCCGCACTGGGAGATGGGTTCGACGGTCGGCGCACTGATGACCGCGCCCGTCGTCGTCGTGCGCCCGGAGACGCCCCTCCCCGTTGTCGCCCGCATTCTGCTCGATCACGACATCGCGCAAGTTCCCGTCACCGATGCCGATGGGCAGGCACGCGGCATCGTTCGACAGCGCGACATCGTTGCCGCCGTCGCCATGTGGAGCGCCAGCCTCCTCCCACCCGCCGAACGCGACGCCTTCGCCGCCTGGGCAGCGTCGTAGCAACGAGCAATGAGGAGGAGCAATTCCCACTCATTGCTCATTGCTTCCAGCGTGTTAGGCGCGTCGTCGGGGTGATGCCGGGGATGCGGCCGCGCTTGGCGATGGGGCGGCCCGCGATCTCCTTGATGTCCGCCGTGAAGTCAATCGCGGGAGCGCCGGAGATCGCGCTACCGACGCCGAAGATGTCCACCGGCGCGCCCTCCGCCCGGAAACGCGCGATCCGTTCCACCGACAACCCGCCGGATATGACGATTTTAACGTGGCCGAGGCCCGCGCCGTCCAGTTGCGCCCGCGTTTCCGCCACCAACGCCGGGGTCACGCCGCCACGCTCGGAGGGCGTGTCGAGGCGAACCCCCCACAAATCGTCGCCGAGCGCTGCGCCGACGCGCAGGGCTTCCTCGACTTCGTCATGAAAGGTATCCACCAAGACGACACGGTTCACCGCCGCGTCAATCGTCGCGTGGAAGAGTTGCGCCGCCCGCACCGTGTCGCCGATGACGAGCACGAGCGCATGCGGCATCGTCCCAGAGGGTGCCAGGCCCGCCATCGCCGCGCCGATCATCGAGGCGCATGCCTGACAGCCGCCAACAATCGCCGCGTACTCCATCGGGCCGACGGCGTTCGGGTGGATATGCCGCGCCCCGAAGGCAATCACCGGCACGCCCGCCGCCGCCGTCACCGCTGCCCGCGCCGCCGTTGCCCAGCCTGTGCCGGACGAGAGGTAGCCGAGATAGGCCGTCTCGTAGAGGCAGAAGGATTGATAGCGGTCACGAATGCGCAGCACGACTTCTTTACGGGCAATCGCATCGCCGTCTGACAGGCTTTCGATCACTGCCTCGGGCGAGCAGACCCGTTCGAGAAGCGCGCGCACCTCCCGCATTCCGCAGAGCAGTCCGTCCCTCCCTGCGAAGACCTCCATTGTCACGACCGGGTTGATGTCCGCCGCCGCGAGGATTTCCTTTGTCCGATGGAAATACACATCCGCCGTGTCGCCCCGCACAACGGCGTCGGTCGGCGTGAACAGCGTTTCGTCAGGCATTGCTTCCTCCTGTAGTAACTAGTAACTAGTAGCGAGTACCGAGTGAAGTCCGCATCACTTCTCGTTACTCGTTACTGTTTACTTCTCCCGTCACCGTCGCGCCGAGCACGCGGCGCATGTGGTCAAGGGCGAAGCGGTGCGTGTCGGGGTCGAAGGTCGCGACGCAGTCCGCCGGAACGACGACGGTGTAATCGCGGTTCCGCGCATCCGCAACGGTATGGAGAACGCAAATATCCGTGCAGACACCGACGATGGTGATGATGTCCGGTCGGAGCCGGGCCAGCCGCACTTCGAGGTCTGTGCCATAGAAGCCGCTGTAGCGCGTCTTTGGAAGGAGGTTTGCAGGGTCCACGAGATCGGCGAGTGCTGGAATGATCGCGGATTCGGCGGTGCCCCGAATGCAGTGCGGTGGGAAGATCACGAACTCCTTGTCATCCGGCGTGTGGTTGTCCGCGATCCAGAGAATGGTCGCACCCCGCACCATCTCCGCTTCGATCCGTCGCCGCACCGACGGGATAATCGCCCGCGCCGTGTCACCGCAGTCGAGCGGGTATCCCGGCTCGAGGAAGCCGCGTAGCATGTCCACGACGATGACGACGCGCCGCCCCTGCCCGTCTCCATTCTCCATGCCAATCTCCCGATGCCATGATCGTGAATAAAATCACGATTTCAAGATGGAGTATATCACGGGAGGGCCGATCGTCATAGGGAGGTGATACGAAATTCTTAAATACTTACACTGATTTAATCTCGAAGATGCATGTTTGTTCTATTTTCGGGACCACCATCTCGAAATAGTGTCCATGGCTATTTGCTTTCCGCAATCGCTGGGCAAACTCGCGTGAAACCACAAGGAACATTCGCCCAGCAGGCCATGTGTCATTTGCTTTCCAGCCAGTTTCCTTTTGCCATATACCGAGGCTTGTCAGATCCTTCTTCTCCTTGCCGTTACCATCCTGATCGCTAACGATGTCGGACATCTCAAATCGGGCATACTGGCCGTTTGAATCCAGAAGGACGAGGTCATTATCGCCTCGCGCGCTGCTCGTCGTTGGATGGCAGCATACGACATGGAACTGTGCCAGTCCTGATTCATCGGTCTGTGCCCATGCGAGGGCGTCGAGTAAGCGCTCCATCGTCGCGCATTGGTTCATCACCTCGGTCAAATTGTGTTCGGATTTCGTAACGGCGATATCAATGTACTTTGGGCGAGCGTCTTGTGGCAATGAGAATTGCAGACGCTTTACCTTACTTGCCCAATCAGAAGGAGCCACTATTCGCGATGCAAGTTCGATCGCTTTCGCGCCTTGCTGTGCGAGGTAATCATGAGCATCTTTCACAGCACAGTAACACTCCGCGATACTTACATCACTCATTAGTTTCACGAGATGACCCATAGAGAAATTTCCTGGCGCGGCTACCGGTAGACCTCGTCATGGCTGCCGATAGTGAGTAGGATGATTTCCTTCTCGGAGACAAGAAGCGTCAGGGTGAGGCGGTACGAATATGTGAGGCTGACGGCCCATACTCCTTTGAGGCTACCCGAAAGCGAGTGAATCTTCAAAGCAGGCGCAAAAGGATCGGCGGCGAGATCAACGA